>NZ_CALIND010000176.1:0-33845 GCF_938045175.1 uncultured Tepidimonas sp. | reverse complement strand
CAGGCGCTGGCCGCCGTGCTGGCACGGGGGGATACGTGAAGCCAACCGCGGCCACGCCGGCGCGCGTGGTGTGGATCGAACCCGACGCGCCACCCAAACCCGCCTGGGGCCAGCCCTGTAACGGCTGCGGTGTGTGCTGTCTGCTCGAGCCGTGTCCGGTCGGCATCGTGCTGAGTCGCCGCCGGTGCGGAGCGTGCGTGGCGCTGCGCTGGGTGGCGACCGAGCGGCGCTACCGCTGCGGGGTGCTGCACGACCCGGGCGCGTTGCTGGGCTGGGGGGACGGACGTATCGGGCGCTGGCTGACGGCGCGCGCGCAGCCATGGCTGGCGCGCTGGATCGCCGCGGGCAGCGGGTGCGACTGCGACGCCGCGGTCGAAAACCCGTCTCCGAGTTGATCCGCGTCAACACGGGCGTCGTGGTGCCAGCACACCATTCGAAGATTCGAATGGATCGATGGTGTCATCATGATCGACTGGACCGCGTGGATCGAGCGCTGGGGCGAGGCGGGGATATTGGCCGCTGGGGGCTTGGTGCTGGGCTTGGGGTTTGGGTTTTTCGGGCAGCGCTCCAAGTTTTGCCTGCGCGCAGCGGTCATCGAGTTTTGGCATCGGCGCTTTGGTGACAAGTTGGCGGTGTGGTTGCTGGCGTTTTCGACGGCCGTCGTGGCGGTGCAGTCGGCGGTGCTGCTGGGCTGGCTGGACGTCAGCAGCGCGCGCCAGCTGGCCACCCGTGGCAGCCTGTCGGGTGCGCTCATTGGCGGCCTGCTGTTCGGGCTGGGCATGGTGATGACGCGCGGCTGCGCCAGCCGCTTGCTCGTGCTGTCGGCCAACGGCAACCTGCGCGCCTTGCTGTCGGGATTGATCTTCGCCGTCACCGCGCAGGCCTCGCTGGGCGGGGTGCTGGCCCCGTGGCGCGAGGCCGTCGGCAGTTGGTGGGTCGTCGAGGGCGGACCATCACGCGATCTCCTGGCTTGGTTGGGTGGTGGGCCCTGGTTGGGGTTGCTGTTTGGATTGGTGTGGGCGGCTGCCGCCTTGTTTTTTGCCGTGCGCAGCGGCTGGGGGTTCTGGAAGTGGTTCGGTGGGGCCGCCACGGGCCTGATGGTCGCGCTGGCCTGGGTTTTTAGCTACCAGGTCATGACGCACTCGTTCGAGCCGGTGCAGATCCAGGGCATGACCTTCAGCGGCCCATCGGCCGAATGGCTGATGCGCGTGTTGGCCGAGCCCAACAAACCCTGGACCTTCGGGCTGGGGCTGATGCCGGGCGTCTTTCTGGGTTCGCTGGCCGGGGCGCTGGTCGGGCGTGAGTGGAAGTTGGAGGGCTTCGGCGGCGCCTATACCATGCCGCGCTACATCGTCGGCGCGGTGCTGATGGGCTTTGGCTCCATGCTGGCCGGTGGCTGTGCGGTCGGCGCGGGCATGACGGGCGGATCGATCTTTGCCCTGACGGCCTGGTTGACGCTCCTCGGCATGTGGGTTGGGGGCGGAATCGCCGATCGCCTGATCGACCGTCCCCAGCCCCGGGAGATGATGCCCACCGCCGGTGCTTTGGGCGACCTAGCCCGCGCGCCCTGACGTGCGCGCCCGCGCCAGCAGCACCAGACACACCAGTGCCACCGCGGTGAGCAGCGCCGGAAAGCCCACGCGCGGCGCCCACTGCAGGGCTGCGCCCGCCAGCGACGGCGCCAGCACCCCGCCCAGCGTGTAGGCCATGACCAGCACGGCGGTGCTGTTGACCAGTGTGACGCCGCGTTCGCGCGCGCCGATGTCGATCATGGCCAGCGTGTACAAGCAACCCCCAGCGCCGCCCCATAGAAAGGCTACCGGCCACGCCAGCCAAGGCGTGCCCGCCACCCAGGGGATGATCAGGGTGGCCACCAGCGTGACGGCCGCGCACACCCGCATCAGCTGCAGCCGGGCACCGCCCGCGCCGCCGCGCCGCCCGGGCCTACGCCCCATCCGGTCGGCCAGTGCCCCGGCGGGCAGCATCCACATCGCGCTGCCGAGTCCACTGGCAGACACCAGCAGCGCCGCCGCGGCCGCCCCCAGCCCCAGCGCCACGCCGTACAGGGGCAGGATCGAGGTCAGTCCGCTTTCGAAAAAACCGCCGCAAAAACCCGCCGCCATGATGACGGGGTGCGCCCGCAGCGCCGCCCACACGCCACGCCAGCCCACGTGGGCGTCGTGCGCGTCGGGCTCGGGCGGCAGCGGGGGCACCCGCAGCGCCCAGCCCAGCCCCACGGCCAGCAGCGCCACCGATAGCCACAATGCCTGCGGGCTGGACGGCCCGACGGCGGCCAGCAGCAAAGGCCCGATGACGAAGGTCGCCCCCACCATGGTCTCGAACAGGCCCACCGCTCGCCCGCGCAGGTGAGGCGGGGCGAACTCGGCCACCAGCGCTTCGGCCAACACCCAGCGCAGCCCGGACGCCATGCCTGCGAGCATCTTGAGGCCAAACCACAACGCCAGCGCTGCCGAGCCCTCCAGCGGCAACCCGTAGCCGATGCCCGCCACCACTGGCACGGCGCCCGACAGCCACAGCGCACGCCGCCGCCCAAGTGCGCGCGTCAGCGCCGAGGCAAACGGCGTCACCAGCAAAATGCCCACCCAGGCGCTGGCCGCGAACAGGCCGATGAGCGCCGTGGGGGCTTGCTGCTCGCTCAGGCGCAGAATCAGCCACGGCGTGAGCATGAAATAGCCCACCAGCTCGAAAAAGGTGGAACCGAAAATCGCGATCAGCCCGCGTGGTGACGGTGACGCGGCCGAAGCCGGGGACACAAGGGACATGTCGATGGCAGTGTGGGGCAGTCGTGGGGAAGGGGGCTTGGCAGCAAACGATGGGATTCTGTACAATTGCGGGTTCGGCGCTTTGGCGTCGAGTGTATCTGTCCTCGTTGCCCGGGGCGAATCCGGGGCGTTGCGGGGCGTTTTCAGCAAAGAGGTAACCTATGTACGCGGTCATAAAAACCGGCGGCAAGCAGTATCGCGTGGCTGCCGGCGAAAAAATCAAAGTAGAACAGATCGCTGCGGACGTAGGCCAAGAGATCGTGATCGACCAGGTGTTGGCCGTGGGCAACGGCGCGGACATCCGGGTGGGCACCCCCTTGGTCAGCGGCGCAACGGTCACGGCCACGGTCGTGTCGCATGGTCGGGGTGAGAAGGTGCGCATCTTCAAGCTGCGTCGCCGCAAGCACTACCAAAAGCGCCAAGGCCACCGGCAAAACTTCACCGAGCTGCAAATCGGCTCGATCAACGTCTGACGAGGTGACCCACCATGGCACAGAAAAAAGGCGGCGGCTCCACCCGTAACGGCCGCGACTCCAAGCCCAAGATGCTGGGCGTGAAGGTGTATGGCGGCCAGGACGTCAGCGCCGGTGCGATCATCGTGCGCCAGCGCGGCACCCAGTTCCATCCCGGCACCGGCACCGGTATCGGCAAAGACCACACCATCTACGCCACCGTGGCGGGCAAGGTCGAGTTCGCCGTCAAGGGCGCGCTCAACCGCAAGGTGGTCAACGTCATTCCCGCCTGACGTGCCAGCGTGGCTTTAGGGCACACGCCCTGCGGGCCACGGCGGGCCTCAGGTCATGTTCCGGCACGGGCCCGCGGTTGCGGGCCCTTGTCGTTTCGCGGTCGGCGCAGGAGTCGTCATGAAATTCGTCGATGAAGCCACGATCGACGTCGCCGCTGGCGACGGTGGCAACGGCTGCGCGTCGTTTCGCCACGAGAAGTTCAAGGAATTCGGCGGCCCCGACGGCGGCGACGGCGGCCGCGGCGGCCACGTCTGGGCCATTGCCGACGAAAACCTCAACACCTTGGTCGACTACCGCTACACGCGCCGCTTCGAGGCGCAGCGCGGCGAGCACGGCAAAGGCTCGGACATGTTCGGCGCCAAGGGCGAGGACATCGTGCTGCGCATGCCGGTCGGCACCGTCATCAGCGATGCCGAGACCGGCGAGGTGTTGTTCGAGCTGCTGCAGCCGGGGCAGAAGGTGCTGCTGGCCAAGGGTGGTGACGGCGGCTTTGGCAACCTGCACTTCAAGAGTTCCACGAATCGCGCACCGCGCCAAAAAACGCTGGGGCGGCCCGGCGAGCGCCGCAGCCTCAAGCTCGAGCTCAAGGTGTTGGCTGACGTCGGACTGCTGGGCATGCCCAATGCGGGCAAATCGACCCTGATCGCGGCCGTCTCCAACGCGCGGCCCAAGATCGCCGACTACCCCTTCACCACCCTGCACCCGAACCTGGGTGTGGTGCGCGTCGGGCCCGAAAAGAGCTTCGTCATCGCCGACGTGCCCGGGCTGATCGAGGGCGCGGCCGAAGGCGCGGGGCTGGGGCATCAGTTCTTGCGCCACCTGCAGCGCACCCGGCTGCTGTTGCACATGGTCGACCTGGCGCCGTTCGACGACACGGTCGACCCGGTGGCGCAGGCGCGCGCCATCGTCGCGGAACTCAAAAAGTACGACCCCCAACTGGCGGCGAAGCCGCGCTGGCTGGTGCTCAACAAGCTCGACATGGTGCCGCCGGAGGAGCGCGAGGCGCGCGTGCGCGACTTCGTGCGCCGGTTGCGCTTCCGTGGCCCGGTGTTTACCATCTCGGCGCTCACGCGCGAAGGCTGCGAGCATCTCATGCTCAAGGTGTACGAGTATCTGGCCGCGCAGCGCGAAGCGCAGGCGCCGCCGGTCGAGGTCGATCCGCGCTTCGACGCCCATCGCCAGGACGCCGAGCCGACCCCGGCGCACGGCGACGACCCGCGTTTTCGCGCCTGAGGTTGCCGTCGTACTCTCTCCACGGATCGTTCACTGCTGCCTCACCGTTTGCCCGCGTTTGCCCGCCCCGATGATGCCGACCGCCCCCACCGCCGAAGCCGTGTCCGTTTCCCACGCCAGCCCGAACTCGCCGCAGGCGCACTCGGCCACCACGGGGCTCGCGCTGCCGCAGCGGGCCCCACAGGAGGTGCTGCGCGCGGCCCGCCGCATCGTCGTCAAGGTGGGCTCCAGCCTGGTCACCAACGAGGGGCGTGGCTTGGACGCGCAGGCCATCGGCCAGTGGTGCCGCCAGCTCGCGGCCCTGGTGCGCGACGG
Source organism: uncultured Tepidimonas sp. (assembly GCF_938045175.1). Lineage (NCBI taxonomy): Bacteria > Pseudomonadati > Pseudomonadota > Betaproteobacteria > Burkholderiales > Tepidimonas > uncultured Tepidimonas sp. Next base: position 28,768 of record NZ_CALIND010000176.1, on the reverse strand, counting down.
CCGCGAGGTCATCATGGTCAGCAGCGGGGCGATCGCCGAGGGCATGAAGCGCCTGGGCTGGGCTACGCGCCCCAAAGAAGTGCACGAGCTGCAGGCGGCGGCCGCGGTAGGGCAGATGGGGCTGGCCCAGATGTACGAGACGCAGCTGCGCGCCCACGGCGTGGGCAGCGCGCAGGTGCTGCTGACGCACGCCGACTTGGCCGACCGCGAGCGGTACCTGAACGCCCGCTCGACGCTGCTGACGCTGCTGCGGCTGGGGGTGGTGCCGGTCATCAACGAAAACGACACCGTCGTCAACGACGAAATCAAGTTTGGCGACAACGACACGCTGGGCGCGCTGGTGGCCAACCTGGTCGAGGCTGATCTGCTCATCATCCTGACCGATCAGCGTGGGCTGTACACCGCCGACCCGCGCAAGGACCCAACGGCGGCGTTTGTGGACGTGGCGCGGGCGGGCGACCCCGCGCTGGAAGCCATGGCCGGTGGTGCGGGCAGCCGCGTGGGCACGGGCGGCATGATCACCAAGATTCTGGCCGCCAAGCGTGCGGCGGGTTCGGGCGCGTCGACCGTGATTGCCTGGGGACGCGAGCCCGACGTGCTGCTGCGGCTGACGGCGGGCGAGCCGATCGGCACCTGTCTGGTCGCCGACATGCCCAAGCAGCAAGCGCGCAAGCAGTGGATGGCCGATCATTTGCAACTGCGCGGCGCCGTCACGGTCGATGCCGGTGCGGTGGCCAAGCTGGTGCACGAAGGCAAGAGCCTGTTGCCGATCGGCATGACGGCGGTGGAGGGCGACTTCCACCGCGGAGACGTGATCGCGGTGCGCGCGCCCGACGGACGCGAGATCGCGCGCGGGCTGGCCAACTACGCGGCCGCCGAGGCGCGGCTGCTCTGCCGTCGTTCGTCGGCGGAGTTCGATCGCCTGCTCGGTTACGCGGCTGAGCCGGAGATGATCCACCGCGACAACTTGGTGGTCACCGCGCGCTAAATCCGCGCCGCGCTGGTTCCGCGCCGCGCTGGTGCGGCAGCCGTCCGTCAGCGCTCGGGCTTGCCGTGACGCAGCGCGCGCAGCATGTCGGCCGGACGCCCGTTGGGCGTGGTGCCATCGCAAAAGCCACCGCGCGCCAGCGCCACCGCCGGGCGCGAGGCAAACTCACCCCCTAGATTGCGCCACTCGGCGCCCGGGCTGGTGCGCCACTCGGCGGGCGGCCCGGGGTTCCAGTGCGCATACGTCTTGACCTGGGCGCTGGCGCAGCGTAGCCCCTCATACCAGGCGTTGAGGGCGCCGCTGGCGTTTTGCGCCACGATCACATAGCGGATGACGCCGTCCGGGCCCAGCGTGACCGATGCGGGATCGACGCCGAAGCGCAATTGGCTGTTGACCGAAACCTCGAACGGCACCAGCCCCTCGGTGCGCAGCGGTGGCGGTGGCGGCGTGTCGGCCTCGCGCCAGTCACGGTGGACGTCGCTGAGCCATTGCGCTGCCGCGCTGCCGCAGGTGGCGAGCCCAACCAGCACGGCCAGCCAGCGGCGTAGCGAGCCAGGCGCAGAAGCGAAGCGCGGATGCGGGGATCGAGGGAGTAAGCGCACGGTGTCAGGGAAGGGCGTGGTGGTCAGCGCCGCGAGGGCGCGCTCGGGAACGGAGCGGGAACCGAATCTCCCGCATCGGCGGCCGCCGGTTGCGGGTCGAAACTGGCACCCGGGGGCAGTTCCAGATGCGTGGGCATGGCCAGCTGGGGCGGCAGCGCCCGCGGGCGGCGCGCGCCATCGGCACCCTTGGGCGCGGGCCCGGCCCGGGGGCGCGCATTGGAGCGCAGGTAGCGGTTGCGGGGGCCGCGCGGATCGGCCCCGATCGGCCCCGGTGGTGGCAGGTAACGCGCCAGTTCCTGTAGCGCGCGCTGATAGACGTCGCGCTTGAACTCGATGACGCTGTCCAGCGGCACCCAGTAGTCGTTCCAGCGCCAGGCGTCGAACTCGGGGTGATCGGTGGCGCGCAGATTCAGGTTCCAGTCGCCGCTGACGAGCCGCAGCAAAAACCAGATTTGCTTCTGTCCCCGGTAGTGGCCGCGCGATTCGCGGCGGATGTAGCGGTCCGGCACCTCGTAGCGCAACCAGTCGCGCGTGCGCGCGATGACGGCCACGTGCTCCGGGCGCAGTCCGATCTCCTCGTGCAGTTCCCGGTACATGGCCTGTTCCGGGGTCTCGCCGCGGTCGATGCCGCCTTGCGGAAACTGCCAGGAGTGGGTGCGGATGCGCTTGCCCCAGAACACCTGGTTCTTGTGGTTGAGCAAGATGATGCCGACATTGGGCCTGAAGCCGTCTCTGTCAAGCATAATCGACCCCAATTCTTGAAACTGTCCCGATTATGCAACGCGGGTCGGGATTTGTGTTGATATGAAAGCCTCCCAGTTCCACATCGCCACCCTCAAGGAAGCCCCGGCCGATGCCGAGGTCGTCAGCCACCGCCTGATGCTGCGTGCCGGCATGATCAAAAAGCTCTCGGCCGGCATCTACACCTACATGCCCATGGGGCTGCGCGTCATCCGCAAAGTCGAGCGCATCGTGCGCGAGGAGATGGACCGTGCCGGCGCCATCGAGCTGACCATGCCCATCGTGCAGCCCGCCGAGCTGTGGCAAGAGACCGGGCGCTTCGACAAAATGGGCCCGGAGCTGCTGCGCATCAAGGACCGGCACGAGCGTGACTTCGTCATCCAGCCCACCAGCGAAGAGGTGGTGACCGACATCGCGCGCCAGGAGCTGCGCAGCTACAAGCAGCTGCCCAAAAACTTCTATCAGATCCAGACCAAGTTTCGCGACGAACGGCGGCCGCGCTTTGGCCTGATGCGCGGGCGTGAGTTCATCATGAAGGACGCCTACAGCTTCGACCGCGACGCCGAAGGCGCCCAGCGCAGCTACGCCATCATGGCGCAGGCGTATCGCCGCATTTTCGACCGCTTCGGGCTGACGTACCGCGCCGTGGCCGCCGACAGCGGCGCCATTGGCGGCGACCTGAGCGAGGAGTTCCAGGTGATTGCCGCCACGGGCGAGGATGCCATCGTCTACTGCCCCACCAGCGATTACGCGGCCAACATCGAAAAGGCCGAGGCCCTGGCACCACAGGGGCCGCGCCCGGTACCCCGCCAGCCCATGGTCAAAACCCCGACGCCGGGGCGCAGCACCTGTGCCGACGTGGCCGCGCTGCTGGGCGTGCCGCTGGCGACCACGGTCAAGTCGATCGTGCTGGCCACCGACGAGATCAACGAGCGCGACGAGGTCGTGGCCACGCGCCTGTGGCTGCTGCTGCTGCGCGGCGACCACGAGATGAACGAGGTCAAGGTCGGCAAGCTGCCCGGTCTGCAGCGGGGCTTCCGGTTTGCGACCGAGGCCGAGATCGTCGCGCACTTTGGCTGCCGACCCGGCTATCTGGGCCCGGTGGGCCTGAAGCGCCCGGTCACCGTGGTGGCCGACCGCGAGGTGGCGGTGATGGCCGACTGGATCTGCGGCGCCAACGAAGTCGACCACCACCTCACCGGCGTCAACTGGGGGCGCGACCTGCCCGAGCCGGACCTGGTCGCCGACCTTCGCAACGTCGTGGCCGGCGACCCCTCGCCCGACGGCAAGGGCGTGCTCGCCATCGAGCGCGGCATCGAGGTCGGCCACGTGTTCTACCTGGGCACCAAGTACAGCCGGGCCATGAACGCCACTTTCCTGGACGAGGACGGCAAGCCCAAGCTGTTCGAGATGGGCTGCTACGGCATCGGCATCACCCGCCTGCCGGCGGCAGCCATCGAGCAGAACCACGACGAGCGCGGCATCATCTGGCCCGACGCGATCGCCCCCTTCACGGTGGTCGTCTGCCCGATCGGGATGGACCGCAGCCCCGCCGTGCGCGAGGCCGCCGAGCGCCTGCACGACGAACTGGCAGCGCACGGGGTGGACGTCATCCTGGACGACCGCGGCGAGCGGCCGGGCGCCATGTTCGCCGACTGGGAGCTGATCGGCGTGCCCCACCGCGTCACCGTCGGCGACCGCGGCCTCAAGGACGGCCTGGTCGAGTACCAGCACCGGCGCGACACCGCGGCCACGCCGGTGCCGCTGGCCGACATCGTGGACTGGCTGCGCGGCCGCATCGCGGTGTGACCATGGATACGGCCCCCGGGCCAGGCCTCGACCGGCGCCGCTGTCTGGGGCGGCTGGCGGGGTTGGCCGCACCGGTGCTGGCGGGGCGGAGCCTCGTGCCCCTCGCGGGGGCCTGGGCGTGGGCGGCCGCCGCCCCGGCGCAGGCCGGTGCCCAGATCGAGGAGCCGCTGTCCGACGCGGTCCGCCACGCGCTGCAGGCGGCCGTCGAGCAGCTCGATCCGCCGGAGCCCGAGTTTCTGACGGCCGAGGAGCGGCTGGCCTACCTGCGCTGGCTGAGCCGGGCGAGCTGGCAGTTGCGGCGCCGCAAGCCCGAACCCCAGGCGCGCGTCGATTTTCTGCAAACGGTCTGGTACGAAAGCCGGCGCGCCGGACTGGACACGGCGCTGGTGCTGGGCCTGATCGAGGTCGAGAGCGCCTTTCGCAAGTACGCGATCTCGCGGGCCGGCGCGCGCGGCTACATGCAGGTGATGCCGTTCTGGACGCGGGTCATCGGCGATGGGGATCCGGACAAGCTGTTCCATCTGCAAACCAATCTGCGCTATGGCTGCGTCATCCTGCGCCACTACCTGCAGCGCGAGCGCGGCGACCTGTTCCTGGCCCTGGGGCGCTACAACGGCAGCCGCGGACGCGCCCCCTACCCGAACGCGGTGTTCGCGGCCGAGCGCCGCTGGCGGCTGGCGTGAGGGCCGATCCGCACGGCGACCGAACTTCCGGCCGAATCCGGCCTCTGATGCGTGATCACGTGATGCCCGGCGGCGGGCGTCCGGTCGGTGAGGAGATGTCCATGCGTTGGCTGATCTGGGTGGTGTTTGCGCTTGCGATGGTGCTGTGGACGGCCGTGGTGTTCGTCGGCACCCAGCTCCTGGGCTGGGCGGCGGGGCTGCTGTCGTCCGGACAGGACGCCGCCGCGGTGACGCAGGCGGTCCAGCACTTTCCCTGGCCGGCATGGCTGGTGCTGTGGGTGGATCCGGCCTGGCTGCAGCAGCTCGCCGCCGCGCTGACGCAGTCGTGGGCCTGGCTGACGGCGGTGCTGCCGGCCTTCGCCACGATCGCCGGCTGGCTGGTGCCGCTGGCCTGGGTGGCGTGGGCGGTGGTCGCCTTCGGTCTGCTGGCGCTGGCCGTGGTGCTGCACGTGGTCAGTGGTCGCCTGGGGCGCCAGTGGGGCAGCCTGGCGGCGTCGGTGCGGGGACCCCATGGCCGTTGAGTTGGCGCGCGCGCTGCGCGAGGCGGCGGCCCGGCTGGGCGAGATGGCCGATTCCCCGCCGCCGGGCGGTGCCCCGGTCGCGCTGAGTCTGGGCGAGGTCGTCGATCTGCATGGCCACGGCTCGGGGGCCGTGCTGCTGATGGTGATGGCGCTGCTGACCGTGCTGCCGGTGGCCGGTGCCGGCACGGTCCTGAGCTTCGGCCTGTGGGCGCTGGCGCTGGCCTGGATGGCGGGACGTGACGCCATCGTGCTGCCGCGCCGCGTCGGCGCCGTGACGCTGCGCGGCACCTGGGCGACGCGCGGCCTGGAGCTGCTGGCCATGACCTACGAAACCGCCGCGCGCTGGATGCGTCCGCGCTGGCCCGCCCTCGTCCACCCACGCCTGCGTCTGTGGTGGGGCCTGTGGATCGCGCTGATGGCAGGCATCATCTTCCTGCCGCTGCCGTTCGGCAACGTACTGCCCAGCCTCAGCCTGATCGCGCTGAGCCTGGGCTGGATGTTCCGCGACGGGCTGGCCTTGCTGGTGTCCGGGGCCATCGGGGCGGGGGCGATCGCCTACCTGGTCACGCTGTGGCAGGGGGTGGAGCACCTGTTTCGCTGGTGGTTCTGACCTCGTCCCCGGCCCTCACTGCAGGAAGCCGATGCGCGCGCGTCCGCCGGCAGCCGCGGGCAGGTCCCGCGTCTCGATGCGGTCGCGCCGGTCCAGCCGTGCGTTGCCAAAGCCGGTCATGAGCGCCCGGCGCATCTCGCGCGGCGCCATGCCCGCCAATTGATCGAGCACGTCGTCACCGGGCTCCTCGTCGAACAGCCGTCCCCAGTCGTGCGCGGCGCGCAAGCGCTGGTAGAGCTGGCGCGCGATGCGCCGCGCCTCGTCCCGCGTGGGGGGCGCGATCTCGAACACGTTCATGCGGTTGAGGATCGGGTCGGGAATCGCGCGCTCGTCGTTGGCGGTGGTGATCCAGATCACTTGGCTGGCGTCGATCGGCACCTCGGCAAATTCGTCGACGAAGCGCTGCGCGGTCTGGGGCTCCAGCAGGCTGTACAACGCCCCCAGCGGGTCGTACTGCGCGTCGCTGGCCTTGTCGATTTCGTCGACCACGATGACCGGGTTGGCATAGTTGCCCTCCACCAACGCCTCGAACACCTTGCCCGGTTTGGCGCCTTTCCATTGCGACGACGAGCCCGACAGCAGCCAGCCCGCGGTCATCGAGCTCATCGGCACCAGCGTCATCGTGGTGGCCAGCAGCTCGGCGAGCTGGTGCGCAAAATGCGTTTTGCCCACACCCGGCGGGCCCAGCAGCAGCAGCGGCGTGATTTCGAGGCTGTCGCTGCTTTCTTGCGCCAGCGCGATGTGCCGCCGCACATCATCGAGCACCTCGCGGAAGTTGGGCAGCTGCTCGTACAGCGGCTCCACATCCGGCACGCCCGAGGGTTTGACCGCAAAGCGCTGCGGTCCGCGCTCGAGCATGCGCTCGTAGGTTTGGCACAACGTGGCTTGCTCGCGCTCGTTGCCCTGCGCTTTGAGGCGGCGCAGCCGCTGCTCGACGTCCTCGGGGCTGAAGACGTCGCGCACGCGCGCGATGGGCAGGCTGCGCGGCGCTACCGTGGCGGGGAGGGGATGGGTGGTTTCCATGGCACGCTCTCCTTCGACGACCAGTCCTGCGGTCATTGAAGCATGTTTCGTGCCACGCGAACAACTCGGGAGAATCCGGATGGCGCGTCGGCCCCGCAGGCCCGGTCTTATGCGGTTGGAGTCGCCAGCAGCCGCTGCAGTTCTCCGGATTCGTACATCTCCATCATGATGTCGGAGCCGCCGATGAACTCACCCCGCACGTACAGCTGCGGGATGGTCGGCCAGTTGCTGTACTCCTTGATGCCCTGGCGAATCTCGGGATCTTCCAGCACGTTGACGGTGACCACGTCTTTCGGGTCCACGCCGCAGGCCTTGAGGATCTGCACCGCGCGGCCGGAGAAGCCACACATCGGGAAGCTGGCCGTGCCCTTCATGAACAGCACGATGTCGTGGTTTTTGACCAATTGGTCGATGCGTTGCTGGACGTCGCTCATGGGTGGTCTGTCGATGAAAGCCTCGATGCGCCGATTATCGCCCGTCGGCGCGCGGCGTGGCGCCAGTGCCGTCGATGGCCGCAGCGCCGCTGGGTTCACCACCCCAGCGCCCGCCGGTGCAGCGCCGGTGTCCGCCCAGGTCGCGCCGGTGGTCGATGTCGAAGAAGCCGCGCGCGCGCAGCAGGTCGGCCACCGCGTCGGCCTGGTCCCAGCCGTGCTCGAGCAGCAGCCAGCCGCCGGGTGTCAGGTGGGCCGGGGCGCCCGCCACGATGGCCCGCAGGTCGCGCAGTCCGTCGGCGCCCGCGACCAGGGCGTCGCGCGGTTCGTGGCGCAGAGCTGCCAGATGGGGGTCATCGGCGCGCAGGTACGGCGGGTTGGCCACGACGAGGTCGAAGCGCGGCGGCCATGGTGGGAATGCCGTGTCGCGGGTGTGGGCGTCGGTCGGCCAGGTGCGCCAGCCGCCCCACCAGTGGCCTTGCAGCCAGCGCACCGGCAGGCGCAGGGTTTGACCGTTGGCAGCCGCCACGGCCAGGGCGTCGGCGCTCGCATCCAGCCCCCAGACGGCGGCCCGTGGCCGTGCGTGCTGGATGGCCAGCGCGATCGCCCCGCTGCCCGTGCCCAAGTCGAGGACGTGAGCGCCGCCCTCGGGCGGCAGCAGCGCCAGCGCCCACTCCACCAGCGTCTCGGTATCGGGGCGTGGGTCCAGCACACGCGCGTCGACCTTCAGTATCAAACCGTGAAAACCGCGTTCGCCCGTGAGGTAGGCCAGCGGGACGCGGTCGAGCCGTCGTTGGCACAGGTCGGCATAGCGCGTCGCGGCTTCGAACGGCAGGGGTTCGTCGTCGTGGGCCAGCAGCCACGCTCGCTCGCTTGCCGAGCGCCCCAGGGCGTGCAGCAGCAGCCATTGCGCATCGAGCCAGTCCAGCCCCATCGCTCGCGCCCACTGCAAGGCGGCACGCCGCGTATGCAGCGGCGGTGGTGTCGGCGTGGGAGGGCAGGACATGGGCTCAGCTGCCAGCACGCGCTTCGAGCTCGGCCATCAGCTCTGCACCGCGTGCCAGCTGCAACGGACGGATGAGGTCGTCCAAGTCGCCTTCGAGCACCGCCGGCAGCTTGTACAGGGTCAGGTTGATGCGGTGGTCGGTGACGCGGCCCTGCGGAAAGTTGTAGGTGCGGATGCGGTCGCTGCGGTCGCCGCTGCCGATGAGGCCCTTGCGGGCTGCCGCCTCGCGCGCTTCGCGCTCGCGCCGCTCGCGCTCTTGCAGGCGCGCCAGCAGCACTTGCAGCGCCTTGGCCCGGTTGCGGTGCTGGCTGCGGTCGTCTTGGCATTCGGCCACGATGCCCGTGGGCAGGTGCGTGATGCGCACCGCCGAGTCGGTTTTGTTGATGTGCTGGCCGCCCGCGCCGCTGGCACGGAAGGTGTCGATGCGCAGCTCCGCCGGGTTGATCTGCACCGCCTGCGCCTCGTCGGGCTCGGGCAGCACCGCCACGGTGCAGGCGCTGGTGTGAATGCGCCCCTGCGACTCCGTCACCGGTACCCGCTGCACCCGGTGGCCGCCTGATTCGAAGCGCAGTCGCCCGTACGCACCCAGGCCGACGATGCGCAGCACCACTTCTTTGGCACCACCCAGCTCGCTGGGGGATTCGCTGATGACCTCGGCGCGCCAGCCTTGCCGCTCGGCATCACGGATGTACATGCGCGCCAGCTCCGCGGCAAACAGCGCGGCTTCCTCGCCGCCCGTGCCGGCGCGGATCTCGACGAAGGCGTTGCGCTCGTCGTCGGGGTCGCGCGGCAGCAGCAGGGCGTGCAGCTCGGCTTCGAGCCGTTCGAGCTCGGCTTGTGCGGCGGCCACCTCATCCGCCGCCATGGCCGCCAGCGCCTCGTCGCCGCTGGCGGCGGCTTCAGTGGCGAGCTGCTCGGCCTCGTGTCGTTGCGCCTCGCACTGCAGGTAGCGCAGGTAGGGCTGGACGATGGCGTCGGTTTCGGCGTGCTCGCGCGTCAACGCGCGAAAGCGCTCCAAGTCTGCCGTCGCATCGGGCGCGGACAGTTGGGCATCGAGCTCGTGCAGCCGCAGGCGCAAGCGCTCGAGCGTCTCGCGGATGAAGGGCTTCATGGGCGTGGTGGCCGTCCGTCGTCGCTGGCACGGCGGGGCGCCGCCGCATCGGGCCGGCCGCGCAGAAACAGCCGTGATACCACCTCAGCCGTGTGCTGCCGGGCCACCTCGTCGCCGCTGTGCAGCTCGGCCAGCGCTCCGTGCAGCATTTTCTGCGTCAGGCCGCGCGCCAGCGCTTCGAGCGCCGCATCGACCGATTCCCCCCGCGCCAGCAGCCGTTTGGCGCGTGCGATCTCGGCCGCCCGCCATGCGTCGGCCTGCGTCTGCAGGTCACGGATCAACGCCACCACCCCGGCGTTGGGGTCGCGCTGGCGCAGCCAGTGCATGAAGCTCTGCACACCGGCGTCGATGATGGCTTCGGCCTGCGCCACCGCGGCCTGTCGGCTGTCCTTGCCCGCCTGCACGACAGAAGCCAGATCGTCCACGGTGTACAGGTAGACGTCATCGAGCTCGCGCACCTCGGCCTCGATGTCGCGCGGCACGGCCAGATCGACCATGAACATCGGCCGATGGCGGCGGCGGCGCAAGGCGCTCTCGACCATGCCCAGGCCGATCAGCGGCAGCGTGCTGGCGGTGCAGCTGATCACGGCGTCGAACTCGTGCAGCCGGGCGGGCAGGTCCGACAGGCGCATCGCCTCGGCGCCGAAACGCGCCGCTAGCTTCTCGCCGCGTTCCAGCGTGCGGTTGGCGACCGCCATCGCGCGCGGCTGGCGTGCGGCGAAGTGCGTGGCGGTCAGTTCGATCATCTCGCCCGCGCCCACGAACAAGACGCGGATGTCGCGCAGGTCTTCGAACAGCTGGCTGGCCAGCCGCACCGCGGCCGCCGCCATGCTGATGGAATGCGCACCGATGGCGGTGCTGCTGCGCACTTGCTTGGCCACCGCGAACGAGCGTTGGAACAGCTGATGCAGCGTGGTGCCCAGTGTGCCCACCTCGTCGGCCACGCGCACCGCGTCTTTGAGCTGGCCCAGGATCTGCGCCTCGCCCAGCACCATGCTGTCCAGCCCGCTGGCGACGCGAAACGCGTGGCGTGCCGCGGCATCGTCGCGCAGCACGTAGGCGTGCTGCAGCAGCAACTCGGGCGCCACCCCGGCGGTGTCGGCCAGCCAGCGCGCCGTCGGCTCGATCAAGGGTTCGTCGCTGGCGCAGTACAGCTCGGTGCGGTTACAGGTGGACAACAGCGTGGCCTCGGGCTGCCGGGCCAACGCGGCGCGAAAGCGCCGCAAGGCGTCCGGCACCTGGTCGAGCGCGAATGCAAACCGCCCGCGCACATCGAGCGGAGCGGTGTGGTGGTTGATGCCGAGCGCCCAGACTGCCATGATTGCGGATTATAAAATTTTGTCCTTCGTGGACGCCCTGGCCCTGCTCAACCACCTACTCAACCTCGTGGCACCGGCCTGGGGCGTCGGGGCGCTGCTCGCCGTCGCGCTGGCGTGGCGCGCGCGGGCGCGGCAGCCGTTTTGGCGCGGCTGGTGGGGCCACTGTGTGTGGCTGGGTCTGGCGGGGTCGGCGGTGCTGGCGGCGGCATTACCGTGGCTGGGGCGTGATGGCCGCATGGTGACCTATGCCGTGCTGGTGGTGGTCCTTGGGGGGGTGGCCGCCTGGCGCGATGCGCGGCGCGCCTGAAGGCAGGGCCCGTCCGGCGCAACCCTGCTGTCAGTGGTGCCGTGCTGCGCTGCGGTAACATCGTTGGTCCTGCCCCGGCTGCCGTGCCGATCCTGCGGGCCGCGCTGCCGCGTGGCTTGCTCGCCGCTCCTTGCCCATGAACGCACCGACGCCCCTGAATGCACTGCTCACGGCCGAGTCCGACACGCCGCGCTTGCGCGAGATTCCGTACAACTACACGTCGTTTTCGGACCGCGAGATCGTGCTGCGCCTGTTGGGCGCACGCGCGTGGGACATCATTGAGCAACTGCGCCGCGAGCGCGCCACCGGCCGCTCGGCGCGCATGCTCTACGAGGTGCTGGGCGACATTTGGGTGGTGCAGCGCAACCCGTATTTGCAGGACGATCTGCTGGCCAACCCCAAGCGCCGCGCCGCGCTCATCGAGGCGTTGCACCACCGCTTGGGCGAAATCGAAAAACGCCGCCGCCCGCAGGACGACCCGCAGCGCGACGTGTTGGTGGGCGAGCTGCTGGACCATGCGCGCCGTGCCGTGCAGGCATTCGCCCAGGCGTTCGAGGACATGGCTGCGCTGCGCCAGCGCGCGGTCAAGGTGTTGCGTCGGCACACGGCGCGCGACAACATCAAATTCGATGGCCTGAGCCGCGTCAGCCACGTCACGGACGCCACCGACTGGCGTGTCGAGTACCCGTTCGTCGTGCTCACCCCCGACACCGAGGCCGAAATCGTGGGGCTGGTGCAGGGCTGTATCGAGCTGGGGTTGACCATCATCCCGCGCGGCGGCGGCACCGGCTACACGGGTGGCGCCGTGCCGCTGACATGGAAGAGTGCGGTCATCAACACCGAAAAGCTGGAGGCGATGACCGAGGTCGAGATGGTGACCTTGCCCGGGCTGGACGCGCCCGTGCCCACGATCTGGACCGAGGCGGGCGTCGTCACCCAGCGCGTGGCGGATGCCGCCGAGCGCGCGGGCTTCGTGTTCGCGGTCGATCCCACTTCGGCCGAGGCGTCGTGCATCGGCGGCAACATCGCCATGAACGCCGGTGGCAAGAAGGCGGTGCTGTGGGGCACGGCGCTGGACAACCTGGCGTCGTGGCGCATGGTCACGCCCGACGCCGAGTGGCTCGAGGTGCACCGCATCGGCCACAACCGGGGCAAGATCCACGACGCCGAGGTGGCGTCCTTCGAGCTGCGCTACTTCGGCCCCGACGGCAAGACACTGCGTCGCACCGAGCGGCTCGACATCCCTGGTGCGGCGTTTCGCAAGGCCGGGCTGGGCAAGGACGTCACGGACAAGTTTTTGAGCGGTCTGCCTGGCGTGCAAAAAGAGGGCTGCGACGGCATCATCACCAGCGCGCGCTGGGTGGTGCACCGCATGCCCGCGCACACGCGCACCGTATGCCTGGAGTTTTTCGGCAACCCCAAGGACGCGGTGCCCTCGATCGTCGAGATCAAGGACTATCTGTTCGCCGAGCAAAAGCTCTCCGGCACGCTGCTCGCGGGTCTCGAGCACTTGGATGACCGCTACCTGAAAGCGGTGGGCTACACCACCAAGAGCAAGCGCGGCACGCTGCCCAAGATGGTGCTCATCGGCGACATCGTGGGTGACGACCCGGACGCCGTGGCGCGCGCCGCCAGCGAGGTGGTGCGGCTGGCCAACGCCCGCGCCGGTGAGGGGTTCGTCGCCGTCAGCCCCGAGGCGCGCAAAAAATTCTGGGCCGACCGCAAGCGCACCGCGGCCATCAGCCGCCACACCAACGCCTTCAAGATCAACGAGGACGTGGTGATCCCGCTGGAGCGCATGGGTGAGTACACGCTGGGCATCGAGCGCATCAACATCGAGCTGAGCCTGCGCAACAAGATCCGCCTGTGCGACGAGCTGGAGGCCTTTTTCGCCCGGGGGTCGCTGCCGCTGGGCAAGGCCGAAGACCCCAACGATGCGCCGAGCCCCGAGTGGCTGGCCGAGCGCACCGAGCAGGCGCTCGCGCTCATCCGCCGCGTGCGCGCGCAGTGGCAGGCTTGGCACGACGGACTGGACGCGCCGGCCGCGCCGGGCGAGCGCACGCTGTTCGAGCAGCTGCAGGACCACAGCCTACGCGCGAGCTGGAAAACCCAGCTGCGTGCGCCGCTGCGCGAGCTCTTCACGGGCGCGGTGTTTGCGCCCGTGCTGGCCGAGTGCGATGCCGTCCACCGGCGCGTGCTCAAGGGTCGCGTCTGGGTGGCGCTGCACATGCACGCGGGCGACGGCAACGTGCACACCAACATCCCGGTCAACAGCGACGACTACGAGATGCTGCAGACCGCGCACGAGGCGGTCGATCGCATCATGGCGCTGGCGCGCCGCCTCGACGGCGTGATCTCGGGTGAGCACGGCATCGGCATCACCAAGCTGGAGTACCTCAGCGACGACGAGCTGGCCCCGTTTGCCGAGTACAAGCGCCGCATCGATCCGCACGGGCGTTTCAACCGCGGCAAGCTGTTGCGCACGGCGAGTGCGTTGGGCCCCGACGTGCACCCGGCCGATCTGAGCCAGGCGTACACGCCAAGCTTTGGCCTCATGGGGTACGAGTCGCTCATCATGCAGCAAAGCGACATCGGCGCCATTGCCGACAGCATCAAGGACTGCCTGCGCTGCGGCAAGTGCAAGCCCGTGTGCTCGACCCACGTGCCGCGCGCCAACCTGCTGTACAGCCCGCGCAACAAGATCCTGGCCACCAGCCTGCTGATCGAAGCCTTTTTGTACGAGGAGCAGACGCGCCGTGGCGTCTCCATCCAGCACTGGGAGGAGTTCGAGGATGTGGCCGACCACTGCACGGTGTGCCACAAGTGCTTGTCGCCCTGCCCGGTGAAGATCGACTTCGGCGACGTGTCGATGAACATGCGCAATCTGCTGCGCAAGATGGGCCGCAAGTCCTTCCGCCCGGGTAACGCGCTGGCGATGACCTTCCTGAATGCCACCCAGCCGGAGACGATCAAGCTCATGCGCACCGCCATGGTCGACGTCGGCTTTCGCGCGCAGCGCTGGGCGCACGATCTGCTCAAGGGCCTGGCGCGCAAGCAGACGGCGGCACCGCCCGCCACGGTGGGGCCCGCGCCGGTCAAAGAGCAGGTCATCCACTTCATCAACAAGAAGATGCCGGGCAACCTGCCCAAGAAGACGGCGCGCGCCTTGCTCGACATCGAGGACAAAAACTACGTGCCCATCATCCGCGACCCGCAGCGCACCAGCGCCGACGCGGAGGCGGTCTTCTACTTCCCCGGCTGCGGCTCGGAGCGGCTGTTCAGCCAGGTGGGCCTGGCCACGCAGGCCATGCTGTGGCATGTCGGCGTGCAGACCGTGCTGCCGCCGGGCTACCTCTGCTGCGGCTACCCGCAGCGCGGCTCGGGTCAGTTCGACAAGGCGGAAAAAATCATCACCGACAATCGGGTGCTGTTCCACCGCGTGGCCAACACGCTCAACTACCTGGACATCAAGACGGTGGTGGTGAGCTGCGGTACCTGCTACGACCAGCTGCAGGGCTATCAGTTCGACAAGATCTTCCCCGGCTGCCGCATCGTCGACATCCACGAATACCTGCTGGAAAAGGGCGTCAAACTGGAGGGCAAGGGCGCGTACCTCTACCACGATCCGTGCCACAGCCCGATGAAGCAGCAAGACCCGATGAAGACCGTCAAGGCGCTGGTGGGCGACACCGTCGTGGCCAGCGACCGCTGCTGCGGCGAGTCGGGCACGCTCGGCGTCACGCGGCCCGATATTTCGACGCAGGTGCGCTTCCGCAAAGAGCAAGAGTTGCGCAAGAACGAGCAGCAGTTGGCGGCCTTGGCCGAGCGCAACGGTGCGTCGCTGACGCCCGGGCGCACCAAGATCCTGACCTCGTGCCCGAGCTGCCTGCAGGGCCTGAGCCGCTACGGCGAGGATCTCAGCAACGGACTGCTGGAGGCCGACTACATCGTGGTCGAAATCGCGCGCCAGATCTTGGGTGAGAACTGGCTGCCGGACTATGTGGCGCGCGCCAATGCCGGCGGCATCGAACGGGTGCTGGTGTGAGCGCTCCGCCTGCCGCCGCCTGCCCTTTGTGCCGCGAAGACGGCGGCGTGCTGCTCTGGCGCGGGCAAGGCTGGCGCGTGGTGCGTGCGGTCGGCGCCGAGGTGTCATCGGCGCCAGCGTGGTACCGCGTCATCGCCACGGACCACGTGGCCGAATGGTCGGATCTCGATGCGTTCCAGCAGGCGGCAGGGATGCGCCTCGTGACGGCGGTCGAGCGCGTGTTGCGCGCCTGTCTGCAGCCGACCAAGGTCAACCTGGCATCGCTGGGCAACGTCGTGCCGCACCTGCACTGGCACGTCATCGCCCGCTTCGAGTGGGACAGTCGGTTCCCCGCCCCGATCTGGGATGCCGAGCGGCGCACGGGCGATGCGCAGCAACTGGCCGCCGTGCGGGCAGCGCTGCCCGACTGCGATGCAGCCATCGTGGCGGCGCTGGCGCCGTCGCCCCTCGCGTGATCGCCTCGATCCCAACCCACTTCACCGGAGGTCGCCCATGTCCGCTACCACCCCCGCACCCGAATCGATTACCGTGCACAACGCATCGCGCATCTTCGAAATTCGCTTTGCCGATGGCGCGCACTTTCGCATCCCGTTCGAGCTGATGCGCGTTTACTCCCCGTCGGCCGAGGTGCAGGGCCACGGGCCGGGGCAGGCGGTGCTGCAGACCGGCAAGCGCCACGTCGACATCGTGGCGCTGGAGCCCGTGGGCCACTACGCGGTGCAGCCCACCTTCTCCGACGGGCACGACAGCGGCATCTTCACCTGGGAGTATCTGTACTTCCTCGGCTCGCAGCAGGACGCGCTGTGGGCCGACTACGAGCGCCGGCTGGCCGAAGCCGGCCTCGACCGGGACGCGCCCATGCCGAGTGCGGCCGCGCCCGGTTGCGGGCACCATTGATGCCCCGCCCACGCCCTGCAGCGGCTACGATACGGCCATGAGCTCTACCCATTTCGGCTTTCAGACCGTCGACGAACGCGAAAAGGCCCGGCGCGTGCGTGCCGTCTTCGACTCAGTCGCGCCGCGCTACGACCTCATGAATGACCTCATGTCCGCCGGCCTGCACCGCTGCTGGAAGGCGTACACCGTCATGGTCGCCAACCCCCAGCCTGGCCAGCGCGTGCTCGACATCGCCGGGGGCACCGGCGACATGGCGCTGGCCATTGCGCCCAAGGTACAACCGGGCGGCATGGTGGTGCACACCGACATCAACGAATCCATGCTGCGGGAGGGGCGCGACCGGCTGCTCGACCATGGGCTGGCGCTGCCTACCGTGGTGTGCGATGCCGAGCAACTGCCGTTTCCCGATGGCCACTTCGACCTCGTCACGGTGGCGTTTGGTCTGCGCAACATGACGCACAAGGAACTTGCGCTGCGCGAAATGAATCGAGTACTCAGGGTCGGCGGCAAGCTGCTGGTGCTCGAGTTTTCGAAGGTCGCGCCCCCGCTGCAAAAAGCCTACGACTGGTACAGCTTTCATGTGCTGCCGCGGCTGGGGCGTTGGGTGGCGGGGGACGAGGCCAGTTATCGCTATCTGGCCGAGTCGATCCGCATGCACCCTGATCAGCAGACGTTGCGCGGGATGGTGCAGGAGGCGGGCTTCGGCCACGTCGATGTGCACAACCTGACCGCCGGCGTCGTCGCCTTGCACGTGGGCATCAAGACATGAATCCGGGCCTGTGATCGTGGCCCTTGCTAGGAGAGAGACCGTGGTGACGAAACTGGGAACGTGGATGCTGGTGGCGGCGATGGCCTTGTCGTCGGCCGACGTCTGGGCCAAGCGCTTGGGCGGTGGTGGATCGATGGGCAAGCAGTCCAGCAACGTGACGCAACGCCAAGCCGCACCGCAGGCGCCCGCCCAACCGGCGCCGGCGCAGACGCCGAACCAAGCCGCGGCGCCCACGGCCCCCGCCGGCGCGGCCGCTGGGGCTGCCGCCAAGCCGCAGCGTCCCTGGGGGGCGATGCTGGGTGGCCTGGCCGCGGGGCTGGGGCTGGCCTGGCTGGCCAGCGCGCTCGGCTTCGGCGAAGCGTTTGCGCAGTTCCTGCTCATCCTGCTGCTCGCCATGGTCGTGGCGGCGGTGATCGCATGGGTCATGCGCAGTCGGGCGGCGGGCCGCTCCGCCCTGGCGCACCAAGGCGCCGGGGCAGGGGGGGTGGCACCCGTCACGCTGCGCGGCTACCAGCCAGCCCATGTCGGCAACGACGCGTCGGCCCGGCCGTGGGAGCGCAGCCACAGCACCTTTGGCACGGCCGAACCTGCCGGTCAACCGGGCAGCCGAATCGGTGCGGCCCTGAACGGTCCCCAGGCTTGGGGTATTCCCGCGGGCTTTGACACGGAAGGGTTTCTCCGCGCGTCCAAGGCCAACTTCATCCAGCTGCAAGACGCCTGGGATCGCGGTGACATCCCCGCCCTGCGCGCGATGATGACCGACGAGATGGTCGAGCAGATCCAGGCCCAGCTCGCCGAGCGCGAGCGGCACTCGGGCGGCGTGCCCAACCAGACGGAGGTCGTGACGCTGGACGCCCAGTTGCTGGGTATCGAGGAGCGCGACGACGAATACATGGCCAGCGTCGAGTTCTCGGGCCTGATCCGGGAAAATCCGGCCGAAGGACCCGCCCCATTCCGCGAAGTGTGGAACATCACGCGCCCCAAGAACGGGCGCGGCGGCTGGCTGGTCGCCGGGGTCCAAGCCCTGCAGTGACGGCCCGATCGCCAATCCGGCAGAATCGGGGGCATGACCATGCCCCCGATTTCTTTTTCCCCGCCACCGTGGCTGCTCGACGAGGCGCGCAACCGCGTCGTGCTGCTGCTCAACCACGTGCTGCAGCAAGAGCCCGAGGCGATGCAGCGCCTGCGTCGGCAGGCAGGCAAGACGATCCAGTTGCGTTGGCCGCACGCGGCGCTGGCGCGCGTGCTACCGGGGGCGCTGGCGCTGCACATCACCCCCGCCGGCTTGTTGGCGCAGGCCCGCGCTGACGCCCCGGCCGACCTGGTGCTGACCCTGGACGAGCCCTCCGCGTTCACGCTGGCGGGCAAGCTGGCCAGTGGCGACAAGCCGACGGTGGGCATCGAGGGCGACGTGCAGCTCGCGGCCGAGGTGGCGTGGCTGGTGGACAACGTGCGCTGGGACCTGGAGGAAGATCTCTCGCGCCTGCTGGGCGACGCGGCAGCGCATACGCTGGTGCAGGTGGGCCGCCAAGCGGTGGCCCTGCTGCGCACGGGCTTGGCGCCTGCGGTGCAAGCGGCGCGCGAGCGTGCACAGACGCTGCGCGCGCGGATGGCGGGTGCCGCGCAGACCGATGGCGGCGGAGGCGCGCCATGAGGCAATGGCTGCGCAGCTGGGTGATCGCCTGGGTCGTTTTTCGCTATGGCCTCGACGAGCTGGTGCTCTCTGGCTTTCGGCACCCGCTGTTGGTGCGGCTGCGGCGGCTGATTTCGGTCGGCCGCAATCTGAGTGCGCCGCGCGGCCAGCGCCTGCGCGAGGCATTGGAGCGGCTGGGGCCAATCTTCGTGAAATTTGGGCAGGTGCTGTCCACCCGGCGCGATCTGCTGCCGCCGGACATCGCCGACGAGCTGGCCCGGCTGCAGGACCGCGTGCCCCCGTTTCCGGCGGAGGTGGCCATTGCCACCATCGAGCGCGCCTTCGGGCAGCCCTTGCACGCGGTGTTCGCGCACTTCGAGCGCGAGCCGGTCGCCAGCGCCTCCATCGCCCAGGTGCACTTCGCCCGGCTGCACGACGGGCGCGAGGTCGCGGTCAAGGTGCTGCGGCCCAACATGCTGCCCGTGATCGAAAATGACCTCGCCCTCATGCGCACCATAGCGCGCTGGGTGGAGCGGCTATCGCGCGACGGGCGCCGCCTCAAGCCGCGCGAGGTGGTGGCCGAGTTCGACAAATACCTGCACGACGAGCTCGACCTGATGCGCGAGGCGTCCAACGCGGCCCAGCTGCGGCGCAACATGGCGGGGCTGAACCTGGTGCTCATCCCCGAGATGTACTGGGACTACTGTCGCCCCGAGGTGCTGGTGATGGAGCGCATGCACGGTGTGCCCATCAGCCAGGTGCAGCGTTTGCGCGAGGCGGGCGTGGACATCCGGCAGCTCGCGCGCGACGGCGTGACCATCTTCTTCACCCAGGTGTTTCGCGACGGGTTTTTTCATGCCGACATGCACCCGGGCAACATCCAGGTCTCCATCGCCCCGGAGACGTTTGGGCGCTACATCTCGCTCGACTTCGGCATCGTTGGCACCCTCACCCAGTTCGATAAGGAATATCTGGCGCAAAACTTCACCGCGTTTTTTCGGCGCGACTACAAGCGCGTGGCCGAGCTGCACATCGAGTCGGGCTGGGTGCCGGCGGACACGCGCGTGGACGAACTCGAGGCCGCGATCCGCGCCGTGTGCGAGCCGTATTTCGATCGCCCGCTCAAAGAGATCTCCCTCGGCCTGGTGCTCATGCGCCTGTTTCAGACCTCGCGCCGCTTCAACGTCGAGATCCAGCCGCAGCTGGTGTTGCTGCAAAAGACGCTGCTCAACATCGAGGGGCTGGGGCGCGAGCTTGATCCCGATCTGGACCTCTGGAGCACGGCCAAGCCCTTCCTGGAGCGCTGGATGCTGGAGCAGGTGGGGCCGAAGAAGTTCTGGAACCAGCTCAAGGCCGAGGCCCCGCACTACGCGAAGCTGATCCCCGAGCTGCCGCGTCTGCTGCACGATTATTTGCGCCAGCGCCCCACCGACTTGCGGCACGAGATCGACCGCTTGGTGCAGGAGCAGCGCCGCACGCAGCGGCTGCTGATGATGGTGATCTACGTGCTGTTTGGCTTCGTGGCCGGCCTCATGGCCATGCAGTGGTGGCTGCGCCTGCGGCTGTGGTGACGGCGGGCTTGAAATCCCGGGCGCGCCGCCCCACCTATAATGAAGGGTTTTCCCGGATTTTGGGTTTCAACGAGACTTCCTTGCAGGTGCAGCCATGCCCATCTACGCGTACAAATGCGAGTCCTGTGGCCACGCCAAGGACGTGTTGCAAAAAGTGTCCGACGAGCCGCTGACCACGTGCCCGGCGTGCGGGGCACCCACGTTTCGCAAGCAGCTCACCGCCGCCGGTTTCCAGCTCAAGGGCACCGGCTGGTACGTGACCGATTTCCGCAACAACGGCAGTGGCGCGTCGGCGGCCAGCGCGGGCGACAAGGCGGGCGCAGCGGCGGCCGGAGCGGCCGCCTCTGGTGCGGCGGCGGCGTCCGAGGGGGGTGCGTCTTCCACGCCGTGCGGGGCGTCCTGTGCCTGTCATTGACCGAGGGCGCATCGTCGGCGCGCTGCGCCGCTGGTTGCTAGCGGGCTTGCTGGTCCTGGTGCCGCTCATCGTCACCCTGTGGGTGCTCGATTGGGTGATTTCGACGCTGGATCAGACCCTCAACATCCTGCCCGACGCCTGGCAGCCGGAGCGCTGGATCGGCACGCGCATCCCGGGTCTGGGGGTGCTGCTGGCGCTGTCCATCGTGCTGGGCATCGGGGCGCTGGCGTCCAACTACGTTGGCAACCAGCTCATCGCGTGGTGGCACGCGCTGCTGCAGCGCATCCCCGTGGTGCGCTCGATCTACTCGGGCGTCAAGCAGGTGTCCGACACGCTGCTGTCCGAAAAAGGCAACGCCTTCCGGCAGGCGCTG
Source organism: uncultured Tepidimonas sp. (assembly GCF_938045175.1). NCBI lineage: Bacteria > Pseudomonadati > Pseudomonadota > Betaproteobacteria > Burkholderiales > Tepidimonas > uncultured Tepidimonas sp. The sequence continues at coordinate 7,914 of NZ_CALIND010000176.1, read as the reverse complement.
TTGGTCCAGTGGCCGCGCGAGGGCATGTGGACGATCGCCTTTCTGACTGGCGCACCCGGCGGCGACGTGGCCCGGCACCTGCCGCCGCAAGATTATTTGAGTGTCTATGTGCCCACCACGCCCAACCCGACGGGGGGCTATTTCGTCATGGTGCACCGGCGCGACGTGGTGCCGTTGGCCATGACGGTGGACGAGGCGCTGACCTACGTCATTTCCATGGGGGTGATCGTGCCCGGCGGTCGCAAGAGCGCGCTGCCGCCCGGGGTGGCGGCGCCCTCGGGCCCGGCTTGACGTTTGCACGATCGCTGACCGTTTTACCTTCACACGCACGATGAGTCGAGAGGTTTTCATGCACATGCGCACCACCTACTGCGGGCAGGTCACCGAGGCCCTGATGGGCCAGACCGTCACCCTGTGTGGCTGGGTCAACCGGCGGCGCGACCACGGCGGCGTCATCTTCGTCGACCTGCGCGACCGGGAGGGCACGGTGCAGGTGGTGTGCGACCCCGACCGGCCCGAGATGTTTGCCACCGCCGAAGGGCTGCGCAACGAATACTGCGTGCAGGTCAAGGGTGTGGTGCGCGCGCGCCCCGAGGGCACGGTCAACGAGGCCATCCGCAGTGGCCGCGTCGAGGTCTTGTGCCACGAGATCGTGGTGCTCAACCCCAGCGTCACGCCGCCGTTTCAGCTCGACGACGACAACCTGTCCGAAACCACGCGCCTGACGCACCGCGTGCTGGACCTGCGTCGCCCCGTGATGCAGCGCAACCTCATGCTGCGCTACCGCGTGGCGATGGCGGTGCGCCGTTTTCTGGACGCGCACGGCTTCATCGACATCGAAACCCCGATGCTGACCAAGAGCACGCCCGAAGGGGCGCGCGACTACCTGGTGCCCAGCCGCGTGCACGACGGTATGTTCTACGCGCTGCCGCAGTCGCCGCAGTTGTTCAAGCAGCTGCTCATGGTGTCGGGGTTCGACCGCTACTACCAGATCACCAAGTGCTTCCGTGACGAGGATCTGCGCGCCGACCGCCAGCCTGAGTTCACGCAGATCGATATCGAGACCTCGTTCATGACGGAGCAGGAAATTCGCGACCTGTTCCAAGAGATGATCCGCCAGGTCTTTGCCCAGACCATTGGGGTCGATCTGGGCGACTTCCCCGTCATGCCGTATGCCGAGGCGATGGCGCGCTTCGGGTCGGACAAGCCCGACCTGCGCGTGCGGCTCGAGTTTACCGAGCTGACCGACGTCATGAAGGACGTGGAGTTCAAGGTCTTTTCGGGGCCGGCCAACATGACCGGCGGCCGCGTCGTGGCGCTGCGCGTGCCCGGTGGGGCGGCGCTGTCGCGCAGCGACATCGACGGATACACCGAGTTCGTCAAGATCTATGGCGCCAAGGGGTTGGCCTGGATCAAGGTCAACGACGTCGCCGCGGGGCGCGACGGACTGCAGTCGCCCATCGTCAAAAACCTGCACGACGCGGCCCTGCAGGCGATCCTGCAGCGCAGCGGGGCGCAAAATGGCGACTTGCTGTTCTTCGGTGCCGACAAGGCCAAGGTCGTCAACGACGCGATCGGTGCGCTGCGCGTCAAGATCGGGCACAGCGCCTTCGGCAAGGCCAACGGGCTGTTCGAGGACCGTTGGGCGCCGCTGTGGGTGGTGGACTTCCCGATGTTCGAGTACGACGACGAAGAGCAGCGCTGGGTGGCGGTGCACCACCCGTTCACCGCGCCCAAGGACGGCCACGAGGACCTGATGGACACCAACCCCGGCGCCTGTCTGGCCAAGGCCTACGACATGGTGCTCAACGGCTGGGAGCTGGGGGGCGGATCGGTGCGCATCCACCGCGCCGACGTGCAAAACAAGGTGTTTGCCGCGCTAAAGATCGGGCCGGAGGAGGCGCGCGCCAAGTTCGGCTTCCTGCTCGACGCGCTGCAATACGGCGCGCCGCCGCATGGCGGGCTGGCGTTTGGGCTGGATCGGTTGGTCACGCTCATGACCGGTGCCGAGTCGATCCGCGACGTGATCGCCTTCCCCAAGACGCAGCGCGCCCAGTGCCTGCTGACCCACGCGCCCAGCCCGGTGGACGAAAAACAGTTGCGCGAACTGCACATCCGCCTGCGCAACCCGCAGCCTGCGTGATACAGTGGACCATCAATTTTTCCATCACACAAGGAGCGTGCCATGACCGACAACACCCTGCAACCGAAGGACAAACTGGTGGCCGACCTCAAGACCGTGGTCGCCGATGCCGAAGAGTTGCTGGCGGCCACCGCCCAATCGACGGGCGAAAAAGTGGCCGAGCTGCGCGAGCGTTTGGGTGAAAACCTGCGCACCGCCCGCTATCGGTTGGCCGACGCCGAAGCGGCGCTGCGCGAGCGCACGCGAGAAGTGGCCCGTGCCACCGACCATTATGTGCACGAGCACCCCTGGAAAGCGATCGGGGTGGCAGCGGGCTTCGGCCTGCTGGTGGGTCTGCTGATCGGCCGTCGCTAAAGCCGAGGGGGGAGGGCGCATGCCCTCCCCCTCACCGATTCCCATGGGCCAGGAGGATCGACCCCCGTCCGCTGAGGCGCCGCAGTCGCTGTGGAGCGCCACGCGCGGATGGTTCCAAGACGCTGGCGAGCTGCTTCGGGTGCGCCTTGCGCTGCTGGGCGTCGAGGCGCGCGAGCATGCGCTCGATGTGGCCGAGGGGCTGGCGGCAACCGTCGCCGCAGCCCTGTTGCTGGTACTCGGCTCGGGCTTTCTGGCGGTGCTACTGACGGTGTTACTGTGGGAGTCGCACCGGCTGCTGGCGCTGGCTTTGTTCAGCGCGGTATTTCTGACCTTGGGCGTTGTCGCGCTGCTTTGGGCCCGTCGGCGTCTGCTGGGGATACGCTGGTTTGCGGCGAGCATGTCCGAGCTGGACCGTGACGTGGAGCGCTTGCGTGGCCGGAACTGACCGCCGCACTCGGTTGGCTGCGCGCCGCCAGGCGCTGCTGCAGCGCTCGGGTGAGCTGCGCGAACGCTTGGCGCTGCAGGGCCGGGCGCTGCAGCCGGCCTTCGGCTGGGCCGATCAGGCACGCGAGGGCTGGCGCTGGCTGCAGGCGCACCCGTGGGTGGCGCTGGTGGCTGCGGCGGTGCTGGTGTGGCGCCGTCCCAGGGCGGTATGGCGCGGGGCGTGGCTGGTGTGGCGCGGTTGGCGCTTGTGGCAGCGCTGGGCTCCGTTGCGCGAGCGCCTGTCGCCGCTATGGCGGGGGGCGGAACGGGGGCCACGCCAGCCCACCGGGGCGCGCTCTTCCTGAGCGCGGTGGAGATACCCCACCCGGTCTCACGCTAGAATCGTCCGTCACTTTCCTGAGGCAGGATAGCGCCTATGTTCGTCATCGTCGGCTGGCTGATCGTCCTGATCTGCATCTTCGGTGTCTTCATCATCCACGGTGGCAACATCGGGGTCATCCTGAAAGCGCTGCCGTTCGAGATGGCCACCATTTTCGGGGCAGCGATCGGCGCGTTCATCGCCGGTAACCTGATGAAGGTGCTCAAGGGCGTCGGGCGCGGGCTGGGGGCGTGCTTCAAAGGGTCCAAGTACACCAAGGCGCGCTTCATGGACCTGTTGGGCTTGCTGTTCGACATCCTGCAAAAAGCGCGCAAAGAAGGGTTGATGGCCATCGAGGGCGATGTGGAAAATCCTGATGCCTCGCCGCTGTTCCAGAAATACCCGACGATTGCCAGCGACCATCACACGGTCGAGTTCATCACCGACTACCTGCGTTTGATGGTTTCAGGCAACCTCAACGCGCATGAGATCGAGTCCATCATGGATGCGGAACTCGACACCCACCACGCCGAAGAGCACGCGGCGGTGGCGGCGCTGCAGCGGCTCGCCGGCGCGTTGCCTGCGTTCGGTATCGTGGCTGCGGTGTTGGGCGTGGTCAATACGATGGGCTCGGTCGGGCAGCCCCCGGCCGTGCTGGGAGGGATGATCGGCTCGGCGCTGGTGGGTACGTTCCTCGGCATCTTGCTGGCGTATGCGTTCGCCGAGCCGCTGGCCAGCCTGTTGGAACAAAAGGTGGAGGAATCCAGCAAGGAATTCCAGTGCATCAAAACCACCCTGTTGGCCAGCATGCAGGGCTACGCTCCCATGACGGCGATCGAGTTTGGCCGCAAGGTGCTGTTTTCCGACCAACGCCCGACTTTTAGTGAGCTAGAGGCGCACGTCAAGAAAAAATGACGGTGAGATTCCGCCCATCGCCCTGACCTCGCATCGCGTCCATCATGGCCTCGTCCGGCAAGCCGCTGCAACCCATCATCGTCAAGCGCGTCAAGAAAGGCGGGCATGGCGCACACGGCGGCGCCTGGAAGATCGCTTACGCCGACTTCGTGACGGCGATGATGGCTTTTTTCCTGCTGATGTGGCTGCTCGGCTCGACCACCGAGGGCGACCGCAAGGGCATTGCGGATTATTTCAACCAGCCGCTGAAGGTTATGCTGTTTGGCGGCCCCGGCTCGGGCGGCGCCACCAGCATTCTGGACGGTGGCGGCGACGACCTCACCAAAAGCGTGGGTGAGGACGCCAGCGGCAATATCGAGGACAAGGTGCGCGAAATCGGGGCGCAGCTCGCGCGCGCCGAGGCGATTCGCCAGGACAAGCAGCGCATCGCGACGCTGCGCGAAAAACTCGAGAACATCATCAACGCCAACCCGCAGCTGGCCGAGTTCAAAAATCAAATCCGGCTGGAGATGGTGCAAGACGGGCTCAACATCCAGATCGTCGACGACCAGAAGCGCGCCATGTTCGACACCGGCAGTGCCCTGGTCAAGCCCTACATGCGCGACATCTTGCGTGCCATTGCGCAGGCGCTGATGGAAGTCGACAACCGCATTTCGCTCTCGGGGCACACGGACGCCACGCCGTATGGCAGCGGGGAGCGGGCGTATAGCAACTGGGAGCTATCGGCCGATCGGGCGAATGCCAGCCGGCGCGAGCTGGTGGCCGCCGGCCTGCCAGAGGGCAAGCTCGCGCGTGTGGTCGGCATGGCCGACAAGCAGCTGCTGTTCCCCGACAACCCGTATGATCCGCGCAACCGCCGCATCAGCATCTTGGTGCTGACGCGCGAGGCGGAGGAGCGTATGTCCAAGTCACTGGAGGCGGCCCCGGCGGTCGAGGACGAAGACGCTGCCCGCGCCGCGGTGCAGGGGGCAGCGAGCGCGACCCCCGCGAAAACACCGGCTGCCGGTGGGCGGCCCATGCCCTTAAACTAAGGCCTGTCCGGGACGGAGTCTTTCATGGCCGATGTGCGTTTTTTGATTGTCGACGACTTTTCCACGATGCGGCGTATCGTGCGCAACCTGCTCAAGGAGCTGGGCCATGCCGACGCCGACGAGGCCGAAGACGGCTCGGTTGCCCTGCACAAGCTGCGCAACGGCAAGTTCGACATGGTGATCACCGACATCAACATGCCGAACATGAACGGCTTCGAGCTGCTCACCCAGATCAAGAGTGATGACAAGCTCAAGCACATCCCCGTGCTGATGGTGACCGCCGAGGCGCGCAAGGAAGACATCATCGCAGCGGCACAGGGCGGGGCGGCGGGCTACATCGTCAAGCCCTTTACCAAAGCGACACTCGAAGAAAAGCTCACCAACATCTTCCGCAAGATGGGCTGGGCGTGAACACGGTATCCGGAGGGGAGGGCATGACCGACACCGCATCCCATGCGCCCAAGGCCGACGGCAAGGGTGACATTTATCAGCGTCTGGGCGAGATCACCCGCGAGCTGCACGAGGCGCTCAAGGCACTCGGCTACATGCCCGCGCTCAAAGACGCGGTCGGCGAATTGCCGGACGCGCGCAGCCGCCTGGAGTACATCGCGCGCCTGACGGGCGAGGCGGCAGAAAAGGTGCTCAACCGGGTGGACGAAGCCAAGGCCGAGCAGCAAAAGGTCATCGACAGCAGCCGTCAGTTGGTCGAGACCATCGGCGCGGTGCCGGGGCTGAAGTGGGCCATGCCCGAGTTGCTGCAGTGGTCGAGCGAGATTCAAGCAGCGGCCGAGCGCACCGACCACCACCTGACCGAGATCATGATGGCGCAGGACTTCCACGACCTGACGGGCCAGGTGATCAAAAAAGTGGTGGCGCTGGCCGGAACGCTGGAGCAGCAGCTGCTGCAATTGTTGATCGAGACGGCACCCTCGGCGGGCAGCGAATCCGCCAACACGCCCGCCGCGCCCGAGTCGGCGCGCCACCCCGAGCTATCGGGTCCGGTCGTCAACCCGGAAGGGCGCTCGGACGTCGTGACCAGCCAGGCGCAGGTGGACGACCTGCTGGCCAGCCTCGGTTTTTGACGTCTGCCCGCCCCGCACGGCGGACAAGCCGGGAAGTGGCGGGTTTCTCGCGCCTTTTGGCGCTTTAGAAATCCGATCCCGCCCCGGACAATGCGGCCGACAGCCACCGCTCGGCCGCCATGGAATCGACCCAAGACAAAAACCAACCCGCCACCCCGCGTCGCTTGCAAAAGGCGCGCGAGGAGGGGCAGGTGCCGCGTTCGCGGGATCTGACGCACCTGGTGGTGTTGGGCGGTGGCTTGGTGTTGCTGTGGGTGACGCTGCCGTGGGCTTACGAGCGGCTGCGTGGCGCGATGCGCGAGGGGCTGCGCTTCGACGGGGCCAGCGTGCGCGAGCCGCGCCTGATGTTGGAGCGCCTGGCCGACGGTCTGCAATTGGCGCTGGGCTACTACCTGCCGCTGGGGCTGGCGCTGGTGGTGCTGGTCGTGCTGGCGCTGGTCGCGGCGGGCTCCTACGCCCTGAGCGCCAAGCCGCTGCTGCCCCAGTGGTCCAAGATCGGTCTGATCAGCGGTCTGCAGCGCCTGTTTTCGCGCCAGCAGATGATGGAGGTGATCAAGCTGCTGGCGATCACGGCGCTCATCGGTCTGATCGGGGCGCTGTACGTCGAATCGCACCTGCAGGCGTTCGCCACCCTGCTGTTGCGTCCGCTGGAGTCGGCGCTGGTACAGACCGGCGAATGGTTCATGGTCGGGGTCGCCTGGCTGCTGACGGTGGTGTTGCTGGTGGCGTTGGTGGACGTCCCGTTGCAGCAATACCTCTACCGCCACCGTCTGCGCATGTCGCTGCAAGAGGTCAAGGACGAGCACAAAGAGACCGAGGGCAACCCGCAAGTCAAGAGCAAGCGCCGTGAGCGCGCGCGCGAGATCGCGTATGGCCAGAGCATCCGGCGCGTGCCCGAGGCCGACGTGGTGGTCATGAACCCGACCCACTACGCAGTGGCACTGCGTTACGACGAGCGCACCATGGGGGCGCCGCACGTGATCGCCAAAGGGGCCGATCTGTTGGCGCTGCGCATCCGCGACGTCGCCCGTGACGCCAAGGTGCCGGTGCTGGAGTCGCCCATGCTGGCGCGCGCCCTCTACGCCCACACCGAGCTGGATCAACCCGTGCCCGCGGCGCTCTACACCGCGGTGGCCCAGGTGCTGGCCTACGTCTATCGGTTGCGCGCCGCGTTGCGCGGTCAGGGCCCCATGCCCAAGCCGCCGCAGCCGCAGGTGCCGGTCGAACTGGACCCGCTGCACGGCCGCGCCACCCCCTGATCCTGGTCTGAACCCATCCCACCATGAACGCCGTTTTGCAATCGCTGCAACAGTCGCTGGGCCCGCTGCGCGGGCACGGTCAGGCGCTGGCCGCGCCGGTGCTGGTGATGCTGGTGCTGGCCATGCTGGTGTTGCCGCTGCCACCGTGGCTGTTGGATACGTTTTTCACGCTCAATATCGCGATTGCGCTGACCGTGATGATGGTGGCGGCCTACATGCGGCGCGCGCTGGACTTTGCGGTGTTCCCGACCGTGTTGCTGATCACGACGCTGTTGCGGCTGTCGCTCAACGTGGCGTCCACCCGTGTCGTGCTGATGGAGGGGCACAC
>NZ_CALIND010000175.1:0-23430 GCF_938045175.1 uncultured Tepidimonas sp. | reverse complement strand
TCTCGGTCAGGGTGCGGTTGCGGGCGTCAAGGGCAAGGCCCTGACGCCAGACGGCCAGCGCCTCGTCGCGCTCACCCAGCATCCACAGCACCTCGCCCAGGTGGGCGGCGATCTCGGCATCCGGGCGCTGCTGCATGGCTTGCGTGAGCAGCCGCCGCGCCTCGGGCCAATTGCCCAGGCGGTATTCCACCCAGCCCAGGCTGTCGATGATGTAGGCGTCGTCCGGCGCGCGGCGCAGCGCTTCCTCGATCAGTGCCTTGGCCTCGGTCAGGCGCACGCCACGGTCGGCCAGGGCGTAGCCCAGCGCGTTGTAGGCGTGCGCGTCGTCGGGTTTGCGCGCGATGACGGCGCGCAGCAGCCGCTCCATCTCGTCGAGCCGACCGGTGCGCTCGGCCACCATTGCCAGCTCATACTGCAGATCGGGGTCGTCGGGCGTGTCGCGCAGGGCCTGGGTCAGCACGTCATACGCGGCTTGCGGCTGGTCTTGGTCGCGCAGCAGCCGCGCTTCGGCGATCAGCAGGCGGCGCCGTTCGTCCGGGCGCGCCGTGCGGGTGTGCTGCAGTACCGCGCGCGCCTCGGCCATGCGCCCGCGCTCGGCCAGCGCTTGGGCATAGCTGATGGCCACCACGGGATCGGTGTCGGAGGCGTTGCGGGTCGCATGCAAGTAGCGCTGCACGAGAGGTTCGGCTTCTTCTGGGCGGCGTTCGAGCAGCTCCACGGCCAGCAAAGCACCCGCGGCGGCGCGCGGGTCGGCCTGGATGGCTTGGCGTGCGGCGTGTAACGCCTGTTCGTCGTCCCCCGCTTGGCGATGCACGCGCCCGAGCGCGGCCCACGCCGCTGCCGAGGTCGGGGGCTCGCGCAAAAAAGGCTCGAGTGCGGTTTGGGCAGCGGCCACCGCCTCGGCCTTGTCCGACGCGCGCGCCAGCAGCGAGGGGATCACGGCAATCAGCGCAGGGCGTTGCGGCGCCGGGGTGGCGCGTATCCAGTCGCGCAGGACCGGGCCCGCCTCGCGTACCCGCTGCAGCCCGAGCAGCAATTGCAGTTCGGTGCGGCGCGCTTCGTCGTCGGCAGGCAGGCGTTGCCGCCATTCACGCACCGCGGACAGCGCCGCTTGGGGTGCGCGGCCCTGCAGCGCGATTTCCATCGCGCGCCGAAAGAGCTCCGGGTGACCGGTGCGCCGCGCCGCTTCCAAGATGAGGGAGTAGGCCGCGCCCGGGTCGTGGCGGCGTTGCAGTTCGGCGATCAGCAGTTGATAAAACAGCTCCGCATCGAGCCCCGAGGGGGCGGTGTCGAGCCTCGACGCTGGTGCGCCCGCGATGGGCAGCGCGGGTTGCCCCGCCGGTTGGGCGAGCGCCGGCGGCAGCGCCAAGCCGGCGAGCAGCCAGAGGATGACGAGCGGGGAGCGCAGGCGCGGCATGGACGGTCCGATCGGGGGTGTGCTCGGTTGATGATAATGCAGTGCGTCCATTTCCTCGTTCCGTGAGTCGTCATGCCCGAGTTGCCCGAAGTCGAAGTGACCCGTCTGCGCATCGCCGACCGGTTGGCGGGCGCGCGCATCGAGGCCGTGCGCTACGGGCTTGCGCTGCGCTGGCCGCTGGGGGTGGAGCCACCAGCGCTGGTGGGCCGTCGCGTGCAAGCGGTGCGGCGGCGTGGCAAGTACTTGCTGATCGAATTGGAGGTCGGTTGGCTGCTGGTGCACCTGGGCATGTCGGGCAGCCTGACGTGGTTGACGCAGCCGCCACCGCCAGGCCGACATGACCATTTCGATTTAGTGACCGACCGCGGCACGCTGCGCCTGCGCGATCCACGCCGGTTCGGGGCCGTGGTCTATGCGCACGCGCTCGACGCCCCGGTGGCGCAGCGGCTGTTGGGCGGGCTGGGGGTCGAGCCGCTGGACGAGGCGTTCGACCCAGTGCGTTTTCATGCCGCGTTGCGCCGGCGGCGCGCAGCCATCAAGAGCGTGCTGCTGGCCGGCGACGTGGTGGTGGGCGTGGGCAACATCTACGCCAGCGAAGCCCTGTTTTTGGCGGGCATCCGTCCGACCACGCCCGCGATGCGCATCAGCCGGGCGCGGGCCCAGCGGCTGCATGCAGCGATCCGGCAGGTGCTGCAACGCGCGCTGGCCGTGGGGGGCAGTACGCTGCGGGACTTTCGCGCCGACGGGCAGGATGGGCACTTTCAGCTCGAGACGTGGGTCTACGGCCGCGCGGGCCAGCCGTGCCGCGTGTGCGGTACGCCGATTCGCGTCATGCGCCAGGGGCAGCGCTCCACCTACTACTGCCCGCAGTGCCAAGCGCGCTGAGGAAGGCTCCACGCGCGCCGCGTGGGCGGGCCGGTGTATAGTGGCTGCACCCTTGGATCACTGCAGTTGCCATGTCGTTTTCCCGCGATCTCGACGCTCACAGCGCCTGGCGCCGCCAGCAGGCACAGCGCTTGGGCGTCCTGGCCGAGGCGCTGGCGGCGCGCGATTTGCTCGACGGCGGCCTACGTGAGCGGCTGGAGCGTTTGCAGCGCCGGCTGCAGACGGACAAGGTCATGGTCGCATTCGTCGCGGAGTTCTCGCGCGGCAAGTCGGAACTGATCAATGCCGTCTTCTTCGCCGGCTATGGTCGGCGTATCATGCCCGCGAGCGCCGGTCGCACGACGATGTGCCCGACCGAGCTGGGCTATGACGCCGATCTGCCCCCGTGCCTGCGCTTGCTGCCGATCGAGACCCGGCTGCAGCCGCAATCGCTGCTGGAGTGGCGCAGCGCCCCCGAGCGCTGGCAGCGCATCGACCTGGATGTGGACGATCCGGAGCAGCTCGCGCGGGCGCTCGAGACCGTGGCGGAGGTGGTGCGTGTACCCGTGGAGCAAGCGCGGGCACTCGGGTTTTGGCACGACGAGGCCCCGCAGGACAATCCGCTGCCCGGGCCCGACGGCCTGGTCGAGGTGCCGCGCTGGCGCCACGCGCTCATCAACCTGGCGCACCCCCTGCTCAAGCAGGGGCTGGTGGTGCTGGACACGCCGGGGCTCAACGCCATCGGTGCCGAGCCGGAGCTGACCGTGGGTCTGCTGCCGCTGGCACAGGCGGTGGTGTTCGTGCTCGCGGCCGATGCCGGCGTGAGCAAATCCGACCTGGCCATCTGGCGCGAGCACCTGGCGCCGGCGGCCGAAGGGGTCGATGCGCGGCTGGTGGTGCTCAACAAGATCGATGTGCTGTGGGACGGCCTGAGCACGCCCGAGGCCATCGAAGCCCAGATCGAGCGGCAGCGGGCAGGTACGGCGCAGGTGCTGGGCCTGGATCCGTCGCAGGTGATCGCGGTGTCGGCGCAAAAGGGGTTGCTGGCCAAAGTGCGCGGGGACGAGACCTTGCTGGCCGACAGCCGCCTGCCCGCGCTGGAACAGGCGTTGACCGAGGGTGTGTTGCAGCGGCGCCGAGAATGGCTGGGCGGGCAGGTCGACGCCGCGCTGAGTAGCCTGGTTGCCGAGGTCGAGCAGCGCTGGCGCTGGCGCGACCGCGAATGGCAAGACCAGATCGAAGAGCTGCAGGGGTTGGCGGGCAAGAACAGCGCCGTCATCGCGCAGATGCGGCGGCGCATCGAGCAAGAGCAGCGCGACTTCGACGCCGGGGGGATGCGCATCCAGGCGCTGCGCAGCGTGCACCTGCGACTGCTGCGCGAACTGTTCGGTTTGCTGGGCAGCCAGTCGTTGCAGGCGGGTGTGCAGGCGCTGGCCGCCGCTTTGCGCCAACCCGGGGTGAAGTTGGGTATCCGCGGCGTCTACGGAGAAGCGTTCGCGCAGCTGCACGGCACGCTGGCGCAGGCACAAGAAAAAGCAGCCGAGGTGCAGGCGATGCTGCAGGCGTCGTTTCGCAGCCTGAACGCCGAATACGGGTTTGCGCTGCAGCTCCCCGGCGCGCTCGATCTGGCCCCTTTTGCGGCCGAGCTGCGCGACATCGAGCAAAGCCACCTGCAATACCTGGGGCTGACGAATGTCTTGCGGCTGGCACGAGCGGAGTATGGCGAGCGGCTCGCCAAGGCCGTGGTCGGGCGCTTGCAGGCGGTATTCGACGCGGCGCTGGCCGAGGTGGAGTCGTGGAACAAGGCGGCGGCCGCGCAGCTCGACGCGCAGCTGCGCGAGCGGCGCCGACACTTTGCCCGGCGCTTGGAAGCCGTGCATCGCATCGAGGCGGCAGCCGGCAGCCTGGACGAGCGGCTGGCCGAGTTGCGCGAGCAGCGAGAGCAGACCGCGCGCGACGTGCAGGCGTTGCGGCAGCTGCTCGGCGACGAGACCGCGCCGCCGGTGCCGGTTGTCCCCGTCGCCGACGACGACCGCCGATGAGTGCTCCTTGCGTGGCGCTGCCCGAGCGGCTTCGGGTCGAGTGGTTCGCCCGTGTGGTGGCCTGGCAACGGGGGCATGGCCGCCGGGGGCTGCCGTGGCAAGGCAGCCGCGATTCCTATCGGGTCTGGCTGTCCGAGGTCATGCTGCAGCAGACGCAAGTCGCCACCGTCCTGCGCTATTACGAGCGTTTCTTGCAGCGTTTTCCAGACGTGTACACGCTCGCCGCCGCGTCACTGGACGAGGTGTTGGCGCTCTGGAGCGGCCTGGGCTACTACAGCCGCGCGCGCCACTTGCATGCGTGTGCAAAGGCTGTGGTGCAGCACCATGGCGGGGTGTTTCCTGCGACGGCCGATGCGCTGGCGACGCTGCCAGGCATCGGGCCATCCACGGCAGCCGCCATCGCCGCGTTTTGCTGGGGTGAGCGCCGCTCGATCCTGGACGGCAACGTGCGGCGGGTGCTGGCACGCGTGTGGGCCGATGCAGGCCCGGACGCGGCCGCGCATCGGTGGTGGTGGAACACCGCGCAGGCGCTGGTGCCCGCCGATGCGTCGGCCGATGACATGGCGGCGTACACGCAGGGCTTGATGGATCTGGGCGCGACGGTGTGTACCCGCACACGGCCGCGCTGTGCCGATTGCCCTGTGGCCACGCTGTGCGCAGGCCACGCCAGCGGCGAGCCGACCCGCTGGCCGGCGCGCACGCCCCGTCCGGCGCGCCGCACCGAGACCTGGTGGCTGCCCCTGTATGTGCGCGCGGATGGCGCCTGGTGGCTGCAACGTCGCCCGGCGCGTGGTATTTGGGCCGGGTTGTGGTCGCCGCCCGTGCTGCGCGAGGAGGCGGGGCTGCGCGCCTGGTTGGCGTCGCATCCCGACGTGCGTGCGCAGTGGGCACCGGTCATCGACCATGCGCTGACGCACCGCGACCTGCGTTTGCAGCCCGTGTGCTGCCGTGTGCCGCTGGCCGATGCGGCGGTGGCACCCAATGCGCCGGGCGTGCTGCCCGACCAGGGGGCATGGTGGGTCCCGGCTGACGCGTTTGCGCTCGGCTTGCCAGCTCCGGTGCGTGCGTGGCTTCAGGCGCTGGGGGCGGGTGAGCGCACGTCCAGCTCGCGGTGACGGCGCTGCACCGACCACTGGGGAGCGAAGTGCGCGGCCAGCCGCTCGACCAGATAGACCGAGCGGTGCTGCCCGCCGGTGCAGCCGATGGCCACCGTGACGTAGCTGCGGTGATCGCGCACCAGGCGCGGCAGCCAATGCTCCAGAAAGCGGGTGATGTGCGTGCGCATCTCGGCGACCTCGGGTTCGGCCTCCAGATAGGCTGCCACCGCCGGGTCCAGCCCCGTCAGGGGCCGCAGTGCGGGATCGTAGTGGGGGTTGGGCAGCATGCGCACGTCGAACACGAAGTCGGCGTCCATCGGCACGCCACGTTTGAAGGCGAACGATTCGAACACGAGCGCCAGCGGCGCGGGGGTGCGCACCAGCAGCGACTTGACTTCGGTGCGCAACTGGGCAGCCTTGAGCTGGCTGGTGTCGATGACCAGGGCCCCTTCGCGCAGCGGTGCCAGCAACTCGCGCTCCAGCGCCAGTGCATCGACCAGCGCGCGTCGCTGGTCGGCGCTGTGGCGCACCGACAGCGGGTGCATGCGCCGCGTCTCCGAGTAGCGGCGGATCAGCACGTCGTCGCTGGCATCCAGAAACAGGATGGTGAGCGCCATGTCGCGCTCGCGCAGCGCGGCCAGCCGCTGCGGCAAGCCCGGCAGCGACGCGGCGCTGCGCACGTCGATCGCCACGGCCACCCGCTCGGCGTGGTGGCTGCGCTCGACGTCGATGAACGCCTCCAGCAGCTCCGGCGGCAGGTTATCCACGCAGTAAAAGCCCGAGTCCTCCAACGCATGCAGGGCCACGGATTTGCCCGACCCCGACATGCCGGTGATGAGCACGATCTGCAGCGGCCCACCCGCGGCAGGCGTCGTCTGCGGGGCGGCGTCGGCGTTGGGCGTGGGCTGGGTCGGTGGGTTCATGGCTGCAGCAGCTCCCGTGCGTGGGCCAGCGAGGTCTCCGAGCCGCTGCCGCCCAACATGCGCGCCAGCTCCTGGACGCGCGCGTCACCCTCCAGCGGCGTGACCAGGCTGACCGTGGCGCCGCCCTCGCGTGTCTTGCTCACGTGCAGGTGGTGATGGGCGCACGCGGCCACCTGGGGGAGGTGGGTGACAGCCAATACCTGGCGGTCGCCGCCTAACCGCGCCATCAACTGGCCCACCGTGTGCGCCACGGCACCGCCAATACCGCTGTCGATCTCGTCGAAGATCAGTGTGGGAGCCTCACCCAACTGGCTGGTGACGACCGCGATCGCGAGTGCGATGCGCGACAACTCACCGCCCGAGGCCACTTTGCCCACCGGGCGCGGCGTGGTGCCCGCGTGCCCTGCGACCAAAAACTCCACGCGCTCCAGCCCGCTGGCCTGCGGCTCGGGCAGCGGCTCCAGCCGCACCTCGAAGCGGCCACCGGCCATGCCCAAGCCTTGCATCGCCTCGGTGATGGCTGCGCCTAGCCTCGCGGCAGCGGGCTGCCGCGCTTGGGAGACGGCCTGCGCCTGCGCCAGGAAAGCGGCACGCGCCCGCTCAGCGCTGGCGCGCAGCGCATCCAGATCGGCTGCGCGTTGCAGCTCGCGCAGGCGGGCCTGCCAGTCCTGCCAGCGCTGGTGCAGCTCTTGCGGTGGGCAGCGGTAGCGGCGTGCCAGCGCCAGCCAGCGCGACAGGCGCTCGTCCAGGGCCGCCAGCGCGGCCGGGTCCAGTTCGGTGTGCGCGGCGTGGTGCTGCAAGTCGCGGCAGGCGTCGCTCACCTGGTCGAGTGCTTGCTGCAGCACGTCGGCCAGCTCGGCATAGCGGGGTTCGATGTGCGCCTGCTCGCGCAGCGCGTGGATGGCGCGACCCATCAGCCCGCTGGCGTTGATCTCGTCGCCGTCCAGCGCGGCCAGCGCGCTCTGCGCGGCGTCGATCAGCGTTTGCGCGTGCGCCAGCCGGGCGTGCTGGCGGTTGAGTTCGTCCCACTCGTCCGCCCCGGGCGCGAGCCGCGCCACCTCGTCGATTTGCCACTGCAGCCGCTCGCGTTCGGCGTCGCGCGTGGCTTGGCCCGCGATGGCGGCCTCCAGCGCCGCCTCGGCGCTGCGCCAGTCCAACCACGCCGCTTGCAGGGCCGAGGTGTCCAGCCGGGCGTAGCGGTCTAGCAAGTCGCGCACGCGGTCCGCCCGCGTCAGGCTCTGCCACGCGTGCTGGCCGTGGATGTCCACCAGGTATTCCCCCAGCGCCCGCAGCTGGGCGGCGGTGGCCGGGCTGCCGTGGATCCAGGCGCGGCTGCGGCCTTGCGCATCGACGGTGCGGCGCAGCAACACGGGTTCGCCCGCGGCCACCTCGAACCCCTGTTCGCGCAGCCAATCGAGGGCAGCGCGCGGCACGTCGAACTCACCTGCCACCTCGGCGCGCGCCGCGCCCTCACGCACCACGTGCGCTTCCGCGCGTCCGCCCAACAGCAGTTGGAGCGCATCGATCAGGATCGACTTGCCCGCTCCGGTTTCCCCGGTCAGGGCCGTGAATCCGGGGCCCAATTCCAGATCCAACGAGCGCACGATGACGAAGTCGCGTACCGCCAGCCGCAGCCAGCTCATGCCTCGGTCTCCTTGACGGGGGTCATGTGGCAACCCCTTCGTTCCAGTGCAGCTTGCGCCGCAGGGTATCGAAGTAGCTCCAGCCCACCGGGTGCAGCAGCCGCAGCGTGTGCACCGAGCGCCGTACCACAATGCGGTCGCCCGGCAGCAGGCTGGTAAACGTTTGCATGTCGAAGTGCGCGCTGGGTTCGCGTCCGGCGACCACTTCGATCACGATCTCGCCGTCGCTGGGCAGCACGATGGGGCGGTTGGACAGCGTGTGCGGCGCGATCGGCACCATCACCCAGCCGGCGATCGCGGGGTGCAACAGGGGGCCACCGGCCGACAGGGCGTAGGCGGTGGAACCCGTGGGCGAGGCGATGATGAGCCCATCGGCGCGCTGGTTGGCCACAAAGTGGCCATCGACCTCGACGCGCAGCTCGACCATGCTGGGGGCACCCCCGCGGTTGACCACCACGTCGTTCATGGCGATGGTCTCGAACACGCCATGCCCATCGCGCCAGACGCCGGCGTGCATGAGGGTGCGGCGCTCTTCCTCGTAAGCCCCGCGCAGCATGGGATGCAGGATGTCGGCGAACCGATCGAACGGAATGTCGGTGATGAAGCCAAGCCGCCCCTGGTTGATTCCGATGAGGGGTACACCATAAGGCCCCAACTGGCGGCCGATGCCCAGCATGGTGCCATCACCCCCGACGACCAGTGCCAGGTCACAATGCGCGCCGATGCCCGCAACGTCGCGCGTGCCATCCCCCAGCGGGCCGATGTGGTGCGCCGTCTCTCGCTCCAGCGTCACCTCGCACCCTTGGTCGTGCAAAAAGTGCACGACCTGCTCCAGGGCCTCGCGGCTGCCACTGGCGTGGTATTTGCCCACCAGGGCCACGCGCTCAAAGCGCAACGCAACACTGCCGTCCACGGACGCGACGGGCGATGCGGGCTGCACGGTGGGCGGTTTCATGCTCAAATTACAACACGAGAAAGCGACGGTGCCATGATGTTAGACGAGCGTTCCAAATTGCTGCTCAAGGCGTTGGTCGAGCGCTACATTGCGGACGGCCAGCCGGTGGGCTCGCGCACGCTGTCCAAGGCGGCCGGGCTCGATCTGTCGCCCGCAACGATCCGCAACGTGATGAGCGACCTCGAGGACTTGGGGCTGGTGGCCAGTCCCCACACCTCGGCCGGGCGCGTGCCGACACCGCGCGGCTACCGCTATTTCGTGGACACGATGCTGACCGTGCGGCGCGCCGAGCTGCCCACCATCGACGCCCTGCCCGCGCCGGCGTTGGCGGCCGACCAGCCGCGCCAAGTGCTCAGCCAGGCGGCGCAGCTACTGTCGCAGCTGTCGCACTTCGTGGGCGTGGTGCGGGTGCCGCGGCGGTCGGCCGTGTTTCGGCACATCGAATTTCTGCGTCTGTCGGAGCGCCGCGTGCTCGTCATTCTGGTCTCGCCCGACGGGGAGGTGCAAAACCGCATCCTGCACCCCCAGACGGAATTTACCCAAGATCAGCTGCAGTCGGCGGCCAACTACCTGAATGCGCACTACGCCGGGCTGGCGCTCGACGAGGTGCGTGCGCGCCTGCGCGACGAGGTGGATACCCTGCGCGGCGAGATTGCGGGGCTGATGGTCAAGGCGGTGGAGGCCGGCAGCGAGGCGGCCCAGACGGACGAGGTGGTGATCGCGGGCGAGCGCAACCTGCTGGAGGTCGACGACTTTGCGCGCGACATGAGCAATCTGCGTAAGCTGTTCGATTTGTTCGAGCAAAAAACCCAGGTCATGCGGCTGCTGGACATCTCGGCCCAGGCCGACGGGGTGAGCATTTTCATCGGTGGCGACAGCCAGGTGGTGCCATACGAAGAGCTCTCGGTGGTCAGCGCGCCGTATGAAGTCGACGGCCAAGTCGTGGGTACCTTGGGCGTCATCGGCCCGCAGCGCATGCCCTACGACCGCATGATCCAAATCGTCGACATTACCGCCAAGCTGGTCGGGCAAGCGCTCAGTCAGGGTCGGGGGGAGTGATCGCGCGAAGCCATTAGCAGTCTGCTCAGGCGGTATCGTCGTCCACTGCCAGCCAGTCGGTCGCGTCCAGTCCGGAGGGTGCGTCGGCTGGCAGCGCCTCCACGCCCCGCAGGCGGCGCTCGATGGCGCGTGTGCGCACGCCGATGTCGTCGAACTTGCGCGCCGCCTGGTCGATCGATTTGCGCGTGGCGTCGATGATCTGGCCGAATTTGCCAAACTCGGTCTTGACGCTGGCCAGGATGGCCCACACCTCGGACGAGCGCTTCTCGATCGCCAGCGTGCGAAAGCCCAGCCGCAGGCTGTTGAGCATGGCGGCCAACGTCGTGGGCCCTGCCAGCACGACGCGGCATTCGTTTTGTAGCGTCTCGACCATGCCGGGGATGCGGCAAGCCTCGGCGAACAGCCCCTCGGTGGGCAGGAACAGGATCGCGAAGTCAGTGGTCTTGGGGGGGTTGAGGTATTTTTCGCGGATTTTGCGCGCCTCGGCCTTGAGCGCACTGGCAAACGCCTGCGTCGCCCGGGCGATCGTGTCTTTGTCACCGCTGTCGTGCGCGTCCAGCAGCCGCTGATAGTCCTCCACCGGGTACTTGGAGTCGATCGGCAGCCACACCGTCTCCTGGTCGTGGCGCCCCGGCATCTTGATTGCGAACTCGACCAGCTCGTTGCTGCCCTCGACGGTGCGCACGTTGCGCTCGTATTGTTCGACGGTCAAGAGGCTGTCGATGAGCGCGCCCAGTTGCACCTCGCCCCACGTGCCGCGTGCGCGTACGTTGGTCATGACGCGCTTGAGGTCGCCCACGCTACCGGCCAGTTGCTTCATCTCGCCCAGGCCGGCGTGCACCTGCTCCAGCCGTTCGCTCACCAAGCGGAAGGAATCGCCCAGGCGCTGCTCCAGCGTGGCGTGTAGTTTTTCGTCGACGGTGCGGCGCATCTCCTCCAGCTTGGTGGTGTTGTCGGCTTGGATGGCCGCCAGCCGCTCGTTGAGCGCGGCACGCAGCTGCTCCGAGTTGTGCTGTGCCCCCTGCACCATCGCTTGTAACTGCTGTGCCACCGAATCCTGCAGCGCGGCAAACTGTCGGTGCATCAGGCCGCCCGTTGCTTCGAGCTGGTCCTTCAGGGCCTGCGACATCGCGCCCAACTGGGCGGAGACGTCGCGCTTGAGCGCTTCCAGCGTGGTCTGTGTGGCCTGCCCCAGTTCCTGTCGACCTTGGCGCGCTTCTTCCACGGTGCGGTCGAGTTTGGCGTCGAGCGTCTGGCGCGATGCCTCCAGCCGCTCGGCCGTGGCCGCCGTGAACTCATCGAGCCGGGTGTGCAGCCGCTCCACCCCGGCGTCGAGCCGGGCGCCCGTCTGCAGCAGCGCCTGCATTTGCTGCTCCAGCAGCCCCAGGCGGGCCGCCAAGTCGGCCGGTGTCTCGAAGCGCGGCCGACGCAGCAGCAGCACGAGCAGCAAAGCCACACCCAGCAGGCCCAGCCCGACGGCGGCCAGCAGCAAGAATTCGTTGGTCATGTCGGCATCCTCCCCAAGGGTCGAGCCGCAAGCATAGCGCGCAAAGCGTGCCCACTGGCCGTCGCCGCCCCGTACAATGCAGCCCTCCGCAGGGGCCGTTAGCTCAGTTGGTCAGAGCAGGGGACTCATAATCCCTTGGTCGCAGGTTCGAGCCCTGCACGGCCTACCAGGAAAATCAATGGGTGACGCGGCTTTCCCCGAGGTTGTACCCGCGGCGCGCGTGGGTTGCTTTGGGATGTGTAGACACGGTGTGGGAAGCACTTTCAGTGTCCGCACCGGACCGGTTGTCGGCTCAGAGTGTCATTCAGCCAGACACCGCATGGCCAGTCGGTCAGTAGCGGCGTCGAGAATGTCAGGAACGTCCCAAAACTGGTGTATACTGCGGGCTTCAGCAAGCGGCTGTAGCTCAGTTGGATAGAGTACTTGGCTACGAACCAAGGGGTCGTGGGTTCGAATCCTGCCAGCCGCGCCAAACATGCAAGGCCAGTCCAACGGACTGGCCTTTTTTCCGTGGTGCGCCCCGGTTGGGGCGTCCCACTGCGGGTGCCCAGGACGTCCATGCCCGATCCGGCCGACATCGAACTGCGTGACCTGACCGCCGGGTATGAGCGTCACCCGGCGGTGCACCACGTCAGCCTGCGCTGGCGACGCGGCGACTTGGCCGCCGTGGTGGGTCCGAACGGTGCGGGCAAGTCCACCTTGCTCAAATGCGTGGCGGGGCGGCTGCGCCCGATGCGCGGGCGTTTGACCGGGGTTTCGCCCAATCAGGTCGCCTATTTGCCGCAGATCAGTGAGGTGGACCGGTCGTTCCCTGTGACCGTTGCCGAGCTGGTATCGATGGGCTTGTGGCACGAGCTGGGCGTCTGGCGGCGCCCCACGCTGGTGCAGCGCCAGCGGGTGCAGCAGGCGATCGAGGCCGTGGGTCTGCAAGGCTTCGAGCGGCGCACGCTCGACACGCTGTCTGGGGGGCAGTTTCAGCGCACGCTGTTTGCGCGCCTGATGTTGCAAGATGCGCCCGTGGTATTGCTCGACGAGCCCTTTACGGGGGTGGACGCGCGCACGCTGGAAGATTTGGTGTGTGTGCTGCAGCGCTGGCACGAGGCCGGGCGTACCGTGATCGCGGTGCTGCACGATGTGGCGCTGGTGCGTGCGGTTTTTCCGACCACGACGCTGCTGGCGCGCGAGCTGGTGGCGCACGGGCCCACCCAGGCCGTGCTGACCGAAGCCAACCTGCTGCGCGCGCGCCGCTTGCAGGAGGCGTTCGACGAGCAGGCGGAGCTGTGCGACGTGTCCGAGCCCAACGCTGCCGAGGAGTCCTCGCATGCTCACCGGCATTGAGGGGCTGATGGGTTGGCTGGGCGCGGCCACGGGGTTGGAGTTCGGCTTCATGCAGCGCGCCGCGCTGGGGTGCGTGCTGCTGGCGCTGGGCGCGGCGCCCGTGGGGGTTTTTTTGATGCTGCGCCGCATGAGCCTGATGGGCGATGCGATGTCGCACGCCATCTTGCCCGGTGCGGCCATCGGTTATTGGTTGGCCGGGCTGTCGCTGCCCGCGATGACCGCTGGCGGCATCGTGGGCGGGCTGGTGGTCGCGGCTGCCGCCGGCGTGGTGGCGCGCCACACGGTGATACGCGAAGACGCTGCGCTGGCCACGTTTTATCTCACCTCGCTGGCGCTGGGGGTGTTGATCCTGTCGGTACGCGGCACGCAAATCGACCTGCTGCACGTGTTGTTCGGTTCGGTGCTGGCGCTGGAGGCGTCGGTGCTGGGGCTGCTGGCGGCAGTGGCGGCGTTGACGCTGGTGGGGTTGGCCGGGCTGTGGCGGCCGCTGGTCATGGAGTGTGTCGATCCGGCGTTTTTGCGCGGCGTCAGCCGTTGGGGGGCGGCGGCGCACCACGGGTTTCTGGCGCTGGTGGTGATCAATCTGGTCGCGGCCTTCCATGCCTTGGGCACGTTGATGGCGGTGGCCATGATGGTGTTGCCTGCCGCGGCGGCGCGGTTTTGGTTTCGGCGCTTGCAGCCGCTACTGGTGGCAGCGGTGCTGATGGCGGCCGTCTTGTCGCTGCTGGGGCTGTGGCTGTCGTACCGCACCGACTGGCCCACCAGTCCCACCATCGTGCTGTTGCTGGGGGCATGGTACGGCGTGTCGATGCTAGTGGGGCCATACGGCTGGTGGCGCCAGCAGCATGTGCCGCAGCGCCATCTTAAGGGGTGAATCGATGCGATGTCACGCCCATGCCGCGCGAAGCGGCTAAGCTAGGCGCCATGCAAGCATGGCATGGTGCAATCCTTTGGTTCGATCCGCACACGGACGAGCCGCATGTTCACTTCGAGCCCGACGGTTGGCTGGTCACCGCAGCCGACGCCGACGGGGTGCAGCGCGTGGTGGCGGTCGGACCGGCCGATGCCCTGCGCGCGGCGTATCCGGACGCTGCCGTGACCGACTGTCGCGGCTGCTTGATCGCGCCCGGCTTCATCGACCTGCACATCCACTACCCGCAAACGGACGTCATCGGCTCGCCCGCCGACGGCCTGTTGCCGTGGCTGGAGCGCTATACCTTCCCGCACGAGGCTCGGTTCGCCGACGCGGATCATGCGGCCGAGGTCGCGCGCTTTTTCGTCGACGAGCTGCTGCGCCACGGCGTCACCACGGCGCTGGCCTTTGCCACCTCGCACCCGGTGTCGGTGGACGCGCTGCTGATCGAAGCGGGCGCGCGGGGCTTGCGCTGTATCGCGGGCAAGGTGCTGCAGGACCGCCACAGCCCCGACGGCGTGCGCGACGAGACCGAGCGCTCGCTGGCCGATACCGAGGCGCTGATCGCGCGTTGGCACGGGCGTGGGCGGCTGGGTTATGCCATCACGCCGCGCTTTGCGCCCAGTTGCAGCGATGCGCAGCTGCGCGGCGCGGGCGAGTTGGCGGCGCGCTACCCCGATGTGTGGGTGCAGTCGCATGTCGCCGAAAATGTCGACGAGGTGCGCTGGGTGCGTGAGCTATACCCGCACGATCGCAGCTATCTGGCGGTGTACGAGCGCTTCGGGCTGCTGCGCCCGCGCGCCGTCTATGCGCACGGCATCTACCTGGACGACGCCGACCGCGCGCTGCTGGCTCAGACCGGCGCGGCGATTGCGGTGTCGCCCACCAGCAACCTGTTCTTGGGCAGCGGCTTCTTCGACTATGCGGCAGCGCGCGCGGGCAGCGTGCGCCACGGCCTGGCCAGCGATGTGGGCGGGGGCATGAGCTTCGACCCCTTCGTCACCATGCGCGCGGCCTATACCGTCGCGCGCGCCGCCGTGCGTGGCGATGGCCAGCCGAAAGTGGGTCTGAGCCTGTCGGCCGTCGACTTGTGGTGGCAGCACACGGCCGGTGCGGCGCGCGCCCTGGGGCTGGACGGGGTGATCGGATCGCTGGCGCCGGGCAGCGAGGCGGACTTCGTCGTGCTCGATGCGCAGGCCATCCCCTTGCTGGCGCGGCGCACGGCTCAGGCCGCGTCGTTGGCGGAATGGTTGTTCGCCTGGGTCATGCTGGCCGATGAGCGTGTGGTGCGTCAGGTGATCGTCGCCGGTACCCCAGCGCAGACACACCACTTTACCGACGCATCAGGCGCGCTTCACGTCGGATCGGTATCCTAGGGCGATCCATGCATCGAACCTTCGTCGCTCCTCATGCGATTCGCATCGTCGCCAGTCTCGTCGGTGCGGCCTACGCGTTGGCCGGGTGTGCCGTCTCCCCGGCCGCGGCACCGCCGTTGGATTCGAAGGTGACCATTCCTGCCCAGTGGTCGTCCGACGCGCCAGGGGCGCCCGGAGTGGTGGCGGCGATCGATTCGCGCTGGTGGACGGCGTGGGGCGACCCGGTGCTCACCGACTGGGTGGAGCGCGCGCTGCGGGCCAATACGGATGTCGCCGCCGCGTTGGCTGCCGTTGCCCAGGCGCGCGCGCTGCGCGATGTGGCGCAGGCGGCCACGGGGCCGTCACTCGGCGCCGGGGCGTCGGCGCAGCGCGCGCAGACGGGCGATGCGGTGGCGCGCACCAACCTGGGTGCGAAGCTGGATGCGAGCTGGGAGATCGATCTCTTCGGCCGCCGTGCGGCAGCACTGCAGGCCGGACAGGCCGACATGCAGGCCAGTGAGGCCGCGCTGGGGCAGGTACGTGTGACACTGGCGGCCGAGGTGGTCACGACCTACTGGGAGATATGGGGGCTGCGCGAGCGCCTGCGCGTCACGCAAGAGAACCTGCGCGCGCAGGAAGAGGCACTGCAGCTGACGCAGTGGCGCGCCCAGGCGGGGCTGGCCTCCGACCTGGACGTACAGACCGCACGCGCGGCCGTCGAGCAGGTGCGCGCGAGCATTCCCGCGCTACAGGCGTCGGCCCGGCAGGCTCGCCATGCGCTGGCGGTGCTGGCCGGCCAGGCGCCGGGTGTGGCCGTGCCCGAGCCGCCCGCCGCGCCCCCCGAGCCGCCCGCTGCGTGGTCGTTGCCCGTGCCGGTGGACGTGCTGCGCCAGCGCCCCGACGTGGCCGCCGCCGAGGCGCGCCTGCAGGCCGCGTTTGCGCGCAGCCGCCAGGCGCAGGCGGCGCGCTGGCCGACGCTGAACGTGGGTGGCACCTTGAGCCTGGCCGCGCCGCGCGTGACCGAGTTGTTCGACGCTGCTGCGCTGACGCGAAGCCTGGCGTTGGCGCTGGCCGCGTCGGTGTTCGATGGGGGGGCGGCGCAAGCGCAGGTGCGCGCGCAAGAGGCCGCCATCGAGCAGGCCCGCGCCGCGCTGCAAGGCGTGTTGCTGGCCGCGTTGCGCGATGTCGAAAACGCCCTGGTTGCGCTCGCCGCCGACCGGCAGCGCCTCGATCATCTGCAACTTGCGGTAGCGGCTGCCACCGAGGCCGAAGCGCTGGCCAGCCAACGCTACCGCGCGGGCCTGATCGACTACCGAACGCTGCTCGATGCGCAGCGCACGCTGTTGTCGCTGCACAACGATCTGGTCGTGGCCCGCACCGCGTGGGCGACCGATCACGTCCGACTCATCAAAGCCCTGGGCGGCGGCTGGGCGCCGCCCGCCGACGGCACGGCGCTGTCGGCGACCTCTCATTGAGCGAATGACCATGCCCCTGTTTCGACGCAAGACGACCCCTGCTGCCGCCGTGGAGACACTGTTGGCCGAGGAGCGCCCCGTGCGCTGGTGGCGCCGGCCCCGCTGGTGGGTCGCCATGCTGCTGCTGGCGGCGGCAGTGGCGGGCGGTCTGTGGTGGCAGGGGCAGAGCCGCCAGCGTGCGCAGCCGGTCTATATCACCGAGCCCATCCAGCGCGGCGACCTGACGCTGACCGTCTCGGCCAACGGCACGCTGCAGCCGGTGCGCTCGGTCAACATCGGCAGCGAGCTCTCGGGCACAGTGCGCGAGGTCTTGGTGGACGTCAACGACCGCGTCCAGCGCGGTCAGGTGCTGGTCGTGCTGGACACGGCCAAGCTGCAAGACCAGGTCAACAGCGCGCGCGCCGCGCTGGCCTCGGCGCAGGCACAAGTCGTGCAGGCTGATGCCAGCGCACGCGAAGCGCAAGCGCAGCTGGCCCGGCTGGAGGAGTTGGCGCGACTGTCCGGTGGCAAGATGCCTTCGGTCGCCGAGCTGGATGCCGCCCGTGCAGCCCTGGAGCGTGCACAGGCCGCGCAGGCCACCGCGCGCGCAGCGGTGGAGCAGGCACGCGCCGCACTGTCGACCAACGAGACCAACCTGGCCAAGGCGTCCATCCGTTCGCCGATCGACGGCGTGGTGCTCACGCGCAACGTTGACCCCGGCAACGCGGTGGCCGCATCGCTGCAGGCGGTCACGCTGCTGACCATCGCGCAGGATCTGCGCCGACTCAAGCTGGACGTGGCGGTAGACGAGGCCGACGTCGGCGTGGTGCGCGAGGGGCTGCCGGCCACGTTTACGGTGAGTGCCTACCCCAGGCGGCGCTATCCGGCCACGGTGGGGCGGGTGGCCTTTGGCGCCACCAAGACGGATAACGTCGTCACCTACACCGCCACGTTGGATGTGGACAACCAGGACCTCTCGCTGCGTCCGGGCATGACCGCCACTGCCAACATCCGCGCGGTGGAGCGCAAGGACGTGCTGCTGGTGCCCAACACGGCGCTGCGCTTCACGCCCACCGAGCCCGCACCGCCGGGCAGCGGCGGTGGGCTGGCGTCCCTGCTCACGCCCAAGCCGCCCTCGATTGGCCGCAAAACGGTGCGGCTGGACAACCGCGGCGGGCCGCGCCAGATCTGGATCCTGCGCGATGGCAAGCCGCAGGCCGTCTCCGTCACGGTGGGTATCAGCGACGGCCGTCTGTCCGAGGTCAGCGGCGAGGGCCTGAGCGAAGGCTTGCCCGTAATCATCGAGCAGCGCAGCAGCGGGCGCACGCCATGAGCACAGCGGTGGCCTTGATCGAGTTGCGCGGCGTCACCAAGACCTACGGGCAAGGAGCGGCCGCCTTCCAGGCGCTACGCGGGGTGGATCTGGTTGTGCAGGCGGGTGAATTTCTGGCCATCATGGGGCCGAGTGGCTCGGGCAAATCCACGGCCATGAACGTGTTGGGCCTACTGGACACACCCACCGCGGGCGAATATCGTTTTCAGGGCGTGCCGGTGCAGTCGCTCTCGCGCGACGAACGCGCGCTCGTGCGTCGGCGCTATTTTGGGTTCGTATTTCAGGGGTTTCACCTGCTGCCGCGCACCACTGCGCAAGAGAATGTCGAGCTGCCGCTGGTCTATCGCGGCCTGCCAGCACGCGAGCGGCGCGCCGCCGCGCGGGCCGCGCTGGCCGACGTCGGACTGGCGGGCTGGGAACACCACACGCCCGCCGAGCTCTCGGGTGGGCAGCAGCAGCGCGTGGCCATCGCGCGCGCCATCGTCACGCAGCCGCGCGTGCTGCTGGCCGATGAACCCACGGGCAACCTCGATTCCCGGCGCAGCCACGAGATCATGGCGCTCATTCGCCAGCTCAACGAAGCGCGGGGCATCACCGTGCTCATGGTCACGCACGAGCCCGACATCGCAGCTTACGCCCGGCGCGTGGTGCATTTTCGCGACGGGGTGGTCGAGCGCGAGGAACGGCGCACGGCCCCGCTGCCCGGTGCGGAGCCGGTGACACAGGGGGTTTGAGCGATGTGGTTCAACACGCTGGTGCTGGCGTTGCGCTCGATCCGGCGCAACCTGATGCGATCCTTCTTGACCGTGCTGGGGGTGGTCATCGGCGTGGCGGCGGTGGTGACGATGGTGACCCTGGGCAACGGCGCGACGTTGGCCATCCAGCAGCAAATCGCGAGTCTTGGCGTCAACCTGTTGCAGGTGCGCCCAGGGCAGCGGCTGGGGCCGGGTGGCTTTGGTTCAGGCGCGCCGTCATTCAAGCTGGCCGATGCGCAAGCCATCGCGTCGCAAACGCCTGGCGTCATGGCGGTGGCAGCCGAGGCGCGCAGCAGCGGCACCGTCGTGGCCAATGGGCGCAACTGGAGCACCAGTCTGGTGGGGGGATCGGCCGACTGGCTGTTCGTCAACAACTGGACGCTGGCCGACGGTCGCGCCTTCACCGACGACGAACACCGCATCGGTGCAGCAGTGTGCATCATCGGCGAGACGGTACGCCGTGAGCTCTATGGACCCAACCCTGCGGTGGGCGACACCGTCCGTGTGCGCCAGATTCCATGCGAGGTGGTGGGCGTGCTCGCGCCCAAGGGGCAGGGCGCGTTCGGGCAAGACCAGGACGACATCGTGCTCATGCCCATCAACACCCTACACAGGCGCGTCGCGGGGCACACGCGCGTCTTCACGCTGCACGTGTCCATGCTCGACGGCGCCGATGCCGAGTCCGTCAAGACCAGTATCCGCGCCATCCTGCGCGAGCGCCGCGCCATCCCCGAGGGTGAAGAGGACAATTTCAACATCCTGGACACGCAGCAACTGGCACAGACCATGTCCGGTACCACGCGCGTCATGACGCTGTTGCTAGGAGCCGTCGCAGCGGTCAGCCTGCTGGTGGGTGGCATCGGCATCATGAACATCATGCTCGTCAGCGTGACCGAGCGCACGCGCGAAATCGGCCTGCGCCTGGCCATCGGGGCGCTGGAGCGCGAGGTGATGGGGCAGTTTTTGATCGAGGCCGTGGTGCTGGCCGCGCTGGGGGGGGTGGTCGGGCTGGCGCTAGCGCTGGTGGCCAGCCTCGGCCTCAGCCAGGCGATGGGCGTGCCGTTCGTCTTCGATCCCGCGATCAACGTGATCGCCTTCGCATTTTCGGCCGCCATCGGCGTGGTGTTTGGCTACGTGCCCGCTCGCCGCGCCGCACGGCTCGATCCCATCGAGGCGCTGCGGCATGAGTGAACGGCGGGAGGGATCGACGTGGCGGAAGCGGTGAGATTCGAACTCACGAACCCTTGCGGGTTGCCGGTTTTCAAGACCGGTGCAATCGACCACTCTGCCACGCTTCCGCTGCCAGCAGCATTGTAGCCGGCGGCGCATCGGCGGCAGGCCGACGGCGTGTCGGAAAAATCCCGACACACGAAACGGCGCGTTTCGGACTCGAGTTGGCGCACATGGCGTCTAGAGTGAAGTCATCCCGAGGTGATGGGTTGTGCCCAGGAGGACTGCACGATGTTGACATTGACCGAGACGCCGACGATGGTTCAGCAGCCGGGCGTGGACGGCTGGTATGCCGTGCCGAAACCGGTGGAGCGACAGATGCGCGCCCACGGCGATGGCGTGCGCCGCGTGGAGTGGTTGCCGTTTACGGTGCGCGTGGCGCAGGGCGAGGCCGAGCTGCGCCTCGCCGCCGAGATACGGTATGCCGCGTATGGCCGACACCTGCCCCCATCCTTGACTGAGGGGTTGCGCGAGCCGGAACCGTTGGACCGCGAGCCGGGTGTGGCGGTGCTGCTGGCGCGCTCGAAAGTGGATGGGTCGGTACTGGGGACGCTGCGCCTGCAGACCAACACCTACCGGCCCCTGGCGCTGGAGCAGTCGTTCGACTTACCCGCTGAAATGGCGACGGCACCGTGCGCCGAAGTGACCCGGCTCGCGGTGGCGCAAGCGGTGCACAGCCGCATGGTCAAAACGCTGATGCTCAAGGCGGCTTACTTTTGGTGCGAGCGGCAGGGGGTGCGGTACGTGCTCGTCACCGCCCGCGCGCCGCTGGACCGTCAATACGCTCGCCTGATGTTTCGCGATGTGCGCCCGGAGGCGGGTTTCGTGCCACTGGCGCATGTGTTCCACCTGCCGCACCGCATCATGTTCTGTGACATCGCGGCCGCGCGTGCCGAGGGAGTGGACCATCCGCTGTACGACTTCTGGTTTGGCACCGATCACCCGGATATCGATCTGGCCGAGGGTGGGGGGTCGCCGGGGGAGGGTATTTCCGGGTGACCGAGCACCCAGTCGACGTGCGCCAGCTCGTCGTCATCGGGAGGCAGGGTGTTGAGGTAATCGCTCAGACGCGGGTCACTGATGAAGTCGGCACCGGAGGATGATGCCAGGATGCGCTCGGCGGAGACGGGGCGGGAGATGGCGTAGCCTTGGACGTAATCGACCCCGATCTCGGCCAGCGTCTCGACGGTCTCGAAGTCCTCGGCCCACTCGGCGATGGTTTTCATGCCCAGGCTCTGCGCGAGGCTGACGATCGCTTCCACGATGGCGACGTTGGCCGGGTGGCGGTTCATGTTGACGATGAAGCTGCCATCGATCTTGAGGATGTCGGCGGGCAGATCCTTGAGGTAGGAGAACGACGTGTAGCCGGCGCCGAAATCGTCGAGCGCGACCCGGGCGCCGTGGCTGCGTACCCGATCGATGAAGCGCCGGGTATTGCCCATGTCGTGCAGTGCGACACTCTCGGTGATCTCCAGGCACAGCCGGCGCACGACGTGCCGATACTGGTCGAGCATGTCGTACATGTCGGCGATGAAGCGCTCGTCGTTGAGCGAAGCGCCACTGAGGTTGAGACAGACAAACTGGTTTTGCGGCAGCGCGGCATCGTGCTGGGCCAGCCAGCGCAGGGTGGACTGCACCACCCAGCGGTCGATAGCGCTCATGCGGCCGGCGGCTTCGCCCGCGCGGATGAGCCGCTCCGTCGGCACGCGGCTACCATGCTCGTCGTGCATGCGCAGCAATACCTCGAAGTTGTGCGACTGGTGCGGATGGCGCAGCGCTACGATGGGCTGCATCTCGAGGAACAAGCCCTCGATCTCCTGCCCCGCCGCCAGTCGCTCGACGAGTTGCATTTCGGCCTCGTGGTCGCGGAAGGCGCGCGATCCGTGCTCGTAGACCACCAGCCCCGTGGTGTGCAGCCGCTTGGCCTCGCGGCAGGCGCGGTCCGCGGTGGCCACCACGTCTTTGGCCGAAACGCCGGGCGCGACCTCGATCAACCCGATGGAGCCACGCACCTGAAACGCGCGGTCGCCGACCAGGTACGGCTGTGCCGTCAGCCGCGACAGCACGTCGCGGCAAATGGCCTCGGCGCGGTGCAGCGGGGTGTCGAGCATGACCAACAAAAACTCGTCGCCGCCCACCCGCCCGAGGTACATGTGCGGCGACAACGGCGTTAGGGCCCGCTCGCACACCTGCTGCAGCACCGCGTCACCGGCGACGTGGCCGTACAGGTCGTTGATGAGCTTGAAGCGGTCCAAATCCAGATACGCCACTGCCAGCGGCTTGCCGCGCCGCAGCCGCTGCAGGCCACGGCCGAGACAGGCCTCGATGCCGCGCCGGTTGAGCACCTTGGTCAGCGGGTCGTGGTCGGCCAGAAACTGCAGGTGCTCGTAGGCGCGCACCTTGTCGGTGATGTCTTGCAGCGTGCCCTCGATCTTGTCGCCGGCGCGCGCAGCCCGCACCTGAAAGCGCCGCCCCACGCCGTCCTCCTGAACGAGAGCAGTCTCGAACTCCACGGTCTGCGCCGGCGTGTCCGGGGCGGCGAGCTGTGCCCAATCGTAGGGCCGAAACCAGCGCTCCCAGTGGTCGCTACCGGCTTCCACCACCTGGCCCACGATGCCGTTGAGGGCCGGGTTGGCACTCAGGAAACGGCCCTGGTGGTCGAGGGTGAACAGACCGATGGGCAGAAAGTCGAAGGTGTGCTGGAGCTCGGCCTGCAGCGCCAGCCGCTGCAAGTGCTCCTGCCGAAATTGCTCGGCGATGGCCAACGAGGCCAGCAGGCTCGACGCCAGCGCCGCCGTGACGCTGTTGACTGCACCGATCAGGCCCTTGAGCCCGAGCGCGGCGGCCACCACCTCGTACAGACTGGCGGCCAGGGCGATGCCCATGGCGCTGGCGTACCAC
Organism: uncultured Tepidimonas sp.; assembly: GCF_938045175.1. NCBI lineage: Bacteria > Pseudomonadati > Pseudomonadota > Betaproteobacteria > Burkholderiales > Tepidimonas > uncultured Tepidimonas sp. The sequence continues at coordinate 644 of NZ_CALIND010000175.1, read as the reverse complement.
ATGGCCACGGGCGAGCGGGTGCGCACCAGAATCACGCCCAGCGCGTAGCCCAGCACGCACACGCCCAAGGCGGTCGCGCTCCAGATGATGGGCAAAAAATACCGGTACGGCAGCACCAGCGCGGCGATGAGCACGGGCACGCATGCCACTACGACTGCCTGCACCCAGCGCAGGGTTCGCGTGCGCTCCAGGTCGGCCTCGAACAGAAAGCGAAACAGCACCACCGTGGCCGTCGAATACAGCGCGAGCGTGGCTTGGCGCAGGGGAGTCAGCCAATCCGGGGGCACGAGTTGGCCCAGCCATTGGTAGTCCCACCCGCCGGAGAGGGCGGCCATGCGTTGGTTGATGACCAGCCAGGCGGCGAAGATGAGGTAGTTGCGGTCGCGGTTGAGGATACCGACGACCAGCGTGAACAGTGCCAGCAACAGCAAGCCGCCGTCGAGCCAGCCGGCATCGCGGTGGAATTCATGTTCGAGGCGGTCGATTTCGGCCACGGAGCGTGTGACGGCAGTGAAGCGCGCGGGCCCGGTGAAGCGCACCTCGCACAGCACGCGCGCGGGCAGTGGCTGCTCCGCCAGCACGAAACCGGCCCGCGACAGGCGAAGCACACCCGACTCGGCTGGCGAGGCGCGGCGGTCGATGCG
>NZ_CALIND010000174.1:0-8986 GCF_938045175.1 uncultured Tepidimonas sp. | reverse complement strand
AAGCGCCAAGGCACTCGCCCACGCTTATCGGCTGTTGCTTGTTAAGGAGCCTCTCTCACCTCGCCGCGATCAGCGAAGCTCAGTATTATGACACAGTTTTTGGCGTCTTTGCAAGCTTTGCCAAGCTGCTTTTGACTTGCTACCGCCTTCTGTGTCTTGGCACCACCCCGGGGGCGATGCACTGTCGAGAGCCCGCTAGTATACACCATTTTTCTGGCGTTGCACGCGGCGCACGGATCGCTGGCATCGGTGGGCGCCGACGGTGGTGGCGCTGCCTGCCGCACGGGTGGTGCCAGGCACCCGTCGCGCGGGCGGCGAACCTGCTACGCTGCGCAGCCATGACGTGGATGCAATGCATGGCAGTGTCGATGGCCTACGGGCACGTGCCGCTGTTGGACGGGGCCGACTTCACCCTGGACGCCGGCGAACGGGTGGGCCTGGTGGGACGCAAGGGCTGCGGCAAATCGACGCTGTTGCGGTTATTGGCCGGCTTGGTACACCCCGACAGCGGGGCGGTGCAGCGGCGGCAGGGGCTGCGTTGGGCGTACGTGGCGCAGGAGCCGGCGTTCGAGGACCAACACACGGTTTTCGAGGCGGTCGCCGACGGTCTGCAGGAGGTTCGCACATGGCTGCAGCGGTACATGGCGGCCACGCCCGGCGAGGATTTGGATGCGCTGCAGAATGCGATCGAGGCGGTGGACGGCTGGCGCTGGGAGCAGCGCGTGGCCGAAACGCTGGCGCGCCTGCGGCTGCCCGCGGACGGCGTGCTGCAGACGTTGTCGGGTGGCGTGCGCAAGCGCGTGGCGCTGGCGCGGGCACTGGTGGGTCGGCCCGACGTGTTGTTGCTCGACGAGCCGACGAACCACCTGGACATCGATGCAATCGATTGGCTGGCGGAGCAGCTGCTGGCGTTTCGGGGGAGCGTGGTGGTGATCAGCCACGACCGTTATTTTCTGGACCGGGTAGTGACCCGCATCGTGGAGCTGGATCGCGCGCGCTTGCAGTCCTACCCCGGCAACTTCAGCCGTTATGAGGCCCTGAAAACCGAACAGCTGGCCCAAGAAGCCGTGGTGCAGGCCAAGGCCGACCGGCTGCTGGCCCAAGAAGAAGCGTGGATCCGCAAGGGTGTGGAGGCACGCCGCACGCGGGCACAGGCACGCATCGAGCGGTTGCAGCGGCTGCGACGGGCACGCGCCGAGCGGCGCGAGGCGGTCGGCCAGGTGCGGCTGGAGCTGGCGCGCGGACAGGCGAGTGGGCGCCTGGTGGCGGAATTGGAGCGGGTGAGCCTGGCGCTGGGTGAGGGGGCACAGCGCACGACCATCGTGCGCGATTTGTCCTTGACGGTGCTCCGAGGTGACAAGATTGGACTCATCGGCCCCAACGGCGCTGGCAAGACGACACTGTTGCGTCTGTTGCTGGGTGAGTTGGCGCCCGATGTGGGCCAGGTGCGTCTGGGCAGCCAGTTGGCGGTGGCGTATTTCGACCAGATGCGCGACGCGCTGGACCTCGACGCCACGCTGGAAACAGCCATCAGCCCGGGCAGCGACTGGATCGAGTGCGAGGGACGACGCACGCACGTGCGCAGCTACTTGGCCGATTTTTTGTTCTCCCCGGCCCGCGCCCAGAGCCCGGTGCGCTCGTTGTCGGGAGGCGAGCGCAACCGGCTGCTGCTGGCGCGGCTGTTCGCGCGACCGGCGAACGTGCTGGTGTTGGACGAACCGACCAACGACCTCGACATCGACACGCTGGAGCTGCTCGAGCAGCGATTGGCGGACTATCCCGGCACGGTGTTGCTGGTGAGCCACGACCGGCGCTTTCTGGACGCGGTGGTGACGAGCACGCTGGTGTTCGAGGGCGACGGCTGCTGGCGCGAATACGAAGGCGGAGTGCAAGACTGGATGACGCAGTCGATGCGGCTGCATGGGCGGGTGCCGGTGTGGCCATCGGCCTGGCGGGACGAGGACGCGCCGGGCCGGGCCGAAACGAAGGCGACCGAGACAGCGACCGCACCCCGCGCCGCCTCCACGACGGCGGCTCTCGCCCCGCGCCGCTTGGGTTACAAAGAGCGGCGAGAACTGGAGGCGTTACCAGGACGCATCGATGCACTGGAGGCCGAGCAGCGTGCGATCGAGGCCGAGCTGGCCGACGGCACGCTGTACGGACGTGACCCCCAGCGGGCGCAGGCGCTGGCCGAACGGCACGGGGCGATCGAAGCAACGCTGATGGAGGCGCTGGAGCGCTGGGAAGCCCTGAGCGCGTGCGAGCGCGGTGAGCACCATCCATGACCTGGAGTGAATTCCTGGCCCTGCTGACGCTGGCCACGGCCACCAGCTTCACACCTGGTCCCAACACCACACTCTCGACCGCCCTGGCGGCCAACGGGGGTCTGCGCCGCGCCTTGCCTTTCGTGTGTGCCGTGCCAGTGGGTTGGTCGTTGCTGCTCGCGTTGTGCGCCGCCGGGGTGGGGGCGGTGGTGCTGGCCGTGCCGGCGCTGCGGCTGGGGATCCTCTGGGGCGGGGTCGGCTACCTGCTGTGGCTGGCGTGGCGGCTGGCCGGCGCTTCGACACTGGCGCGCGGCGAGTCGGATGCCCTGGCCATCACGTTTTGGCGCGGGGTGAGCCTGCAGTTCTTGAATATCAAGGCCTGGATGCTCGCGCTGTCCATCGTGGCGGGCTGGATCGCGGGACACGCACACGCGTGGCCGCGGTTCTGGCTGGTGCTGCCGGTGATGGTGTTCTACGCTTTTTCAAGCAACCTGACCTATGCGCTGGTGGGCTCGGTACTGCGCGGCTGGCTGGCGGGGCCCGTGGTCGAGGGCCGGCCGAGCGGGCGGCGCCTACGGGTTTTCAATCGCGTGATGGCTGCGGCGTTGGTGGTCACGGCGGTGTGGATGGCATCGAGCGGCATGGGTGGCGTCGCTCACGCGACCGGATGACCGGGTGTGGCGACCGACAATGGGGGCATGGGAACGATCCACCTCGTGCGCCACGGGCAGGCTTCTTTCGGCAGCGACGACTACGACCGCCTGAGCGCGTTGGGCTGGCAACAGGGGCGGCGCCTGGGCGAGTATTTTCGCGCGCACGGGATGCGGTTCGACGCGGTGCTGACGGGCACCCTGCGCCGCCACCACGAGACCTGGCAGGCCATTCGAGACGGTGGGCAGATCGAGGGTGAGGCCCAGGTCTGGCCAGGGCTGGACGAGTACGACAGCGCCGCGCTGATCGAAGCCCTGAATGCGCCCCCCCTGGGCGACCCGCACACGCCGCAGGGCTACCGAGCGCACTTTCGTCTGCTGCGCGATGCGTTACAGCAATGGATGGCCGGGGTGATCTCGCCGCGCGGCATGCCGACCTACGACACCTTCGTGCGAGAAGCGGTGGCGGTGCTGGCGCATGTGCGCGCCCAGTATGCGGGTGACGTGCTGGTGGTGACCAGCGGCGGCCCCATTGCTACCATCGTCGGGCATTTGGTGGCGGCCTCGCCAGAGGCGACGATCGAGCTCAATCTGCGCATGCGCAACACGAGCGTGACGGAAGTCGCGCACACCCCGAAGCGATGCGCGCTGGTGAGTTTCAACGCACTGCCGCACTTGAGCGAGCCCCAGCATCGCGAGTGGATCACGCACGCGTGAGCGCCGCGCCACTCAGGCGCCGCCTTCCTCCATCGACGGCCCAGCCACCGCCGTGGTGAGAGGCACGGCCATCACTTCCAGCAACAACTGGGCGAGCGACCGACCCGCCGCGGCCACCACCCGCCGACCCCATTCGGCGTCGGCGGCCGTCGCGTTGCCGGCCGCGCCCGCCGGGTGCAGGTCTTGCATTTGCCAAGCGAATTTGGCGCTGCGGCCATTGCCCAGCAGCGGATAGCGCTGGGCACGCTGCTCAGAGGACGAGGCAAAGTCACGCGCCGCCGCCAGCGCCACCCGCTGCGGGGCCATCGCCAGCATGAGTGCCGTCTCCACTTGGCCCGCGTGCACGCCGAAGCGGCGCTCGCGCGCCGACAGATCGGACTGCAGGTCGTGGCCGTCGGCCTCGGTCCACGGCAGGTCGTACCAGTTGACGCCCCACACGAGCACGTCGTGCCGCGCCCGCAGCTCGCGACCGGCCATGTCCATCAACCCCACGTGCCCCCCATGGCCGTTGAAGAAGACGAGCTTGCGCACGCCGGCGCGCGCCACGGACGCGCCGATGTCGCCCAGCAGGGCGAGTGCGGTCGGCGCCGACAGGGTGAGGGTGCCGGGGTAGCGCGCGTGCTCGGGACTCAAGCCCACGGCTTGCGTCGGCAGGGCATAGATCGGCGCGTCGGGTGGCAGGTGGGGGGCAGCGGCCGCCAGCACGGCCTCGGCAATGGCGGTGTCGACCCCGAGCGGTAAATGGGGACCGTGCTGCTCGGTCGCGCCCAGTGGCAACACGGCCACGGTGCGCGCGGGGTCGAGCGCCTGTACCTCCGGCCAGCGCAGGTCGGCCCAGCGCTTCAGGGTCGGGGACGGTGCAGCAGCGGGCGAGACGGACATGGGCCCATCTTAGCCAATCGCGCCGATCAACCGCCCGGCCCGCGCGTTTGGCCCTCGTAGATCCAGCGCCGTGACCACGGCAGCTCCTGCGCGCTGCGGCCCGCGCGCCGGCACAGCACCTGAAAGATCGAGACCTGATCGTGCTCGAACGCCCAGGCGCAGCCCGCCAGATAGACACGCCAGATGCGCCAGGTTTTCTCGGGCACCATCGCGCGCAGGGCATCGCGCTGCGCCTCGAAGGCGCGGCTCCAATGCGTCAGCGTCAGCGCGTAGTGGCGGCGCAGGCTCTCGACGTCGAACGGCTCCAATCCGCCCTCTTGCAGGGTGCGCAGCACCGTGCCGATGTGCGGCAGCTCCCCATGCGGAAAGACGTAGCGATCGATGAAACGGCCACCGCCGTGCGGCGTCTCGCCATCGTGGGGATCGGTGGTAGTGATGCCGTGGTTGAGGCACCAGCCACTGGGCGCCAGTCGGTCGTGGATGATGCGAAAGTACTCCGGCAGATGGCGCAGCCCGACGTGCTCGAACATGCCGACGCTGGTGATGCAGTCGTAGGTACCGTCGACGTCACGATAGTCCTGCAGGCGAATCTCGACCCGGTCGGCAAGCCCGGCAGCGGCCACACGCTCGCGCGCCAGGTCGTACTGCGCCTGCGACAGCGTGATGCCGACACAGCGCGCGCCGAACGCCTGCGCGGCACGCATGACGAGCGCGCCCCAACCGCAACCGATGTCGAGTAAGGTCTGGCCAGGCTGCAACCGCACCTTGGTCAAAATGTGGTCGATCTTTTTGCGCTGCGCGGTGGCCAGGTCCTCGTCGCCCTGCTCGAAATAGGCGCACGAGTAAACCATGGCCGGGTCGAGCCAGCGCGCGTAGAAATCGTTGGAGACGTCGTAGTGGTACTGGATGGCCTCGCGGTCGGAGCGGCGGGTGTGCGTCGTCAACGCCCGCACCCAACGCGAAAGGGCGCCCGGCGTGCGGGACTCTGACTCGGCGCTGGCCGCCACCAGCGTTTGCGCCATGGCGATGACATCCTCGATCGCGCCTTCGACGTCGATACGACCCTCGACATACGCCTCGCCCAGCGTATCCAGGCTGGGGGCCAGCAGCGCGGGCAGTGCCGCGGCATCGCGCACGGTGATGGTCACCCGTGGCTGTTCGAAGTTCCCCAGGTCCCAAAATGGCGCCTCGCCCGCCGCGCCCGCGTCGGTGTGCCAGCGCACACGCAGCGGCAGATCGACGCGCTCGCGCCAGCGGCGCACCCAGCTCTCGATGGTGTGGTCGATGGACAGCATGTCCTCTCCTCGTTCCAACAACACACGTATGGATACGATTTCGCCTGATCATTGTTGAACGAGCGGCCCGAAATGGGAAGCCCCCGGCCGGTATGGGTGGGCGGCGCCTGCAAGCCTGCCGCGACTGCCCGACAATCGGGAACGCTGCACCGACTTTCCGATCATGAGAGGTGACATGACGTCCGCGACCGCCCGCCCCATCGACCCCCTGCGCCCCGTACGCGCGTGGCTGCTGTTTTGGTTGCTGCTGTTTTCGCCTTGGGTGGCCGCACAAGGTGGCTGGTCACTGCCCGGGCGCTCGACCACGCCGACCGCGGTGGCGCAAAGTGAGTATTCGCGCGTCGAGCTGCTGGCGCACGCCCCCGAAGGCGTCGCGCCGGGTCGGCCCTTGTGGTTGGGCCTGCGCATCGAACACACACCCGAGTGGCACACCTATTGGAAAAACCCGGGTGACTCGGGCCTGCCGATCGAACTCGAGTGGACGTTGCCAGACGGGCTACAGCCGGGTGAGGTGCAGTGGCCCACCCCGCGCAAGTTCCCCATTGGTGAGTTGGCCAATTACGGCTATGACGGCACGCTGCTGCTGCCGGTACCGGTCACCGTGTCGCGCCTCGCGGACGGGCCCACCCTGACCGTGCAAGTGCGCGCCACCTGGCTGATCTGTCGCCGCGAATGCGTGCCGGAGGAGGCGCGGCTGCAGCTGCAAATACCGACGGACCGCCCCCTTACGGAGCACGCGGCCGCCTTCGAGGCGGCGCTCGCGGCCGTGCCGCGCACGATCGAGGGACGCGGCGAGCTGCGCGTGGAGGGCGAGCGGCTGCGGCTGCAGGTGGCGGGATTGCCCCCCGCATGGCGCGGGCAGCGGCTCGAATTTTTTCCGGAGACGGGCAATCTCATCGCACCGGGTGCGCCGTGGGAGCAGCGTTGGGACGGCGATACCTGGCACGCCAGCGTCCCGCTGACGCCCTACCGCAGCGAGGCTCCCGACCGTCTGGCATTCGTGCTGGCGCCACCGGCGCCCCAGCCCCATGGCCTGGCTACAGCGGGTGTGCGGCTCGACTGGCCCGTGGCGGGTCGCTGGCCGCCCGTGGCGCCAGCGCCCGCTGCCACGCCAGCCCTGCCGACGCCCGTGCCCGCCAATCCGCCACCGTCGTCGCTGGGCTTCGCCCTGGCTTTGTTGGGGGCGTTGGTGGGCGGGATGGTGCTCAACCTGATGCCGTGCGTCTTTCCCGTGTTGGCGATCAAGGTCATGGCGTTTCAATCGCACGGCAGCGACGCGCGCGCCCACCGGCTGGGTGGGCTGGCTTACACCGCGGGCGTGGTGTTGTCGTTTCTCGCCCTGGGTGCCGTTTTGCTCGGGCTGCGCACGGCGGGTGAGGCCGTGGGCTGGGGGTTTCAGCTGCAAAACCCCTGGGTCGTCGCTGGCTTGGCCACGCTGTTCACGCTGATCGGCCTCAATCTCGCGGGGGTGTTCCACCTGGGTCAGCTCGCGCCCCCGGGGCTGGCTGGCCTGCAGTTGCGCCATCCGCTGGCCGATGCCTTTTTGACCGGGGTGCTGGCCACCGCGATCGCCTCGCCCTGTACCGCGCCGTTCATGGGGGCGTCGCTGGGGCTGGCGGTGACGCTGCCGGCGGCGCAGGCGCTCAGCGTCTTTGCCGCCCTGGGGCTGGGGATGGCGCTGCCGTATCTGGCGGCCAGCTTCTGGCCTGCGCTGGCACGGCGCCTGCCAAGGCCCGGGCCGTGGATGGAGACGTTCCGGCACGCGATGGCGTTTCCGATGTTCGCCACCGTCGTCTGGCTGCTGTGGGTGCTGGGACAGCAAAGCGGCATCGACGGCGCGGCAGCGCTGCTGGCTCTACTGGTGGCGTTGGCCTTTGCCCTGTGGGCCTGGTCGTTGCGCGGACGCGCGCGCTGGGTACTGGGCAGTGTGGCCGTGGCGCTGCTGGGATGGCTAGCCACCGTCTGGGGCCCGCGCGTCGGGCAGTTGATACCGGCAAATGTGGCCAGCGATGGCACCACCGCGGCCGCCGACGAGGCGCTGGCGGGCGATTTGGTGTGGCAGCCCTGGTCGCCCGAGGCGGTCGAGCGGCTGCTGGCGCGCGGCCAGCCCGTGTTCGTCGACTTTACTGCCGCGTGGTGCGTGACCTGCCAGGTCAACAAAAAAACGACACTGAGCCACCCCGACGTGCTGGCCGACATGCGCGCCAAAGGGGTGCAACTGCTGCGTGCCGACTGGACGCGCTACGACCCCGTCATCACCGCCGAGCTGGCCCGCCTGGGGCGCACCGGGGTGCCGGTCTATGTGCTGCTCGCCCCCGGGCGTGCGCCACGGGTGCTGTCGGAACTGCTGTCGGTACGCGAGGTGCGCGAGGCACTGGCGACGCTGTGACGGCGCCCGCGCCCGGACGCGGAGCCGCGACACGGGATAATGCGGCATTCACCGGCTCCCCATCGCTGCGACCACCCATGCCCTTCGCCCCTTTGCAAAACGACACTTTCCTGCGCGCCTGCCTGGGGCAGGCCACCGAATACACGCCGATTTGGCTGATGCGCCAGGCGGGGCGCTATTTGCCCGAGTACCGGGCCACGCGCGCACGCGCGGGCAGCTTCATGGGGCTAGCGACGAACGTGGACTACGCAACCGAGGTGACGCTGCAGCCCCTGGATCGCTACGCGCTGGATGCGGCGATTTTGTTTTCGGACATTCTGACCGTGCCCGACGCCATGGGCCTGGGGCTGCACTTCGTCAACGGCGAGGGGCCGCGGTTCGAACGTGCCGTGCGCACCGAAGCCGACGTGGCCGCACTGGCCGTGCCCGATATGGAACGCCTGCGGTACGTGTTCGACGCCGTCACCAGCATCCGGCGCGCGCTGGGCGGGCGGGTACCGCTGATCGGGTTTTCGGGCAGCCCTTGGACGCTGGCGTGTTACATGGTCGAGGGGGGCGGGTCGGACGATTACCACCACGTCAAGCGCATGCTCTACAGCCGACCGGATCTGATGCACCAGCTGCTGGCAGTCAACGCCGACGCGGTGGCGCACTATTTGCGCCAGCAGATCGAGGCTGGGGCGCAGGCGGTGATGGTGTTCGACAGCTGGGGTGGGGTGTTGGCCGATGGGGCGTTCCACACCTTCAGCCTCGCCTATACCCGCCGCGTTCTCGAACAACTGCCACGCG
>NZ_CALIND010000173.1:0-3561 GCF_938045175.1 uncultured Tepidimonas sp. | reverse complement strand
GACGGGTCGAGCCTTCACCGTTACGCTGGGTGCCGTGGCCGCGCTATTGACGACACAAACGCTCGCAGCGCTGCTCGCCGCCTATGTACAGCGCATGCCACTCGACCCGTGGCTGCTGCTGAGCGGTTTCGCAAACATCCGCTTTTTCGGCCAGGTCGTCACCGCGATCGCCCCGCTGCTGGTTGCCGGCTGGATGTTGCAAAGCACCCTCCGATGGCGCCGCACTCTGGCCGCCTTGGCGATGCTGTGGTGTTGGACGGGCTGGCTGTCGGGCACGCGCGGCACCTGGCTGGCCGCGGCGGTGTGCGCCGTGACGGCAGCGCTGCTCCCATTTCCTGTGGCGCGACAGTGGGCGCGACGGTTTGTGGCCGCCTGGGCAGGGGGACTCGTCATCTACCTATTGACTCACGGTGTGATACCGCGCTTGCTGGCGGTGGATGTGGTGCAGCCCATCACTGATCGCCTGACGCTTGACAGCTCCGGTCGTTGGATGCTTTGGCAGGTCGCTGCACAAGAGTGGTGGCACACGCCATGGCTAGGAATCGGCCCCATGCACCTGGCCAACATTCCCACCCTGCCCAACGCGCACCCACATAATATCGTGCTGCAGTGGCTCGCCGAATGGGGCGTGATCGCAACGTTGGCTTGGGTGCTGCTATTGGCAGGCTGGCTGCTGCATCTGCTCTGGCGCGTACCCCAAGGCCACGCTTATGCTGCCTGGCCTCAACGACAACGCACGCTCTATTGGGGCGTCTGCATGGGGCTGTGGGGCAGCGCGGCGCAATCCTTGGTCGATGGCAATTTGGTCATGCCGTATCCGCAGATGGTGATTGTGGTCTTGGCAGGACTGGCCCTTGGGATGACCGTATCCAACACCCAACCCTGGCTTAACTTAACCCCCTCATCTGGCGCGGTTTCTGGGCGCTCGGTAGTGACCCTGCGGCTGGTTTTGCTGTGTAGTGGCGCCGTCGTTCTCCACCATTTGTGGGTCATGACCCCGACGCTGGAGCAGCGCCCCGACCAATGCCTACCTTTCTGTGGCGGGCCGCTGCCGCCACGACTGTGGAGCCAAGGGATGATCGCGTGGGACGACGACCTCTATCGGCTACCATCGAGGATAGCCGACATTCCTTCAGCTCCATGAGCGGCACCGATACGCCCTCACTCACCGTCGCCATCTCCTCGCGCGCGCTGTTCGACTTCGAGGCAGAAAACCGCGTCTTCGAGGAGGGCGACGACCGCGCCTACATGCAATTGCAACTTCAGCGGCTGGAGCAGCCAGCTGCGCCCGGCGTGGCGTTTTCGCTGGTGCAAAAGCTGCTGCGCTTCAACGACGCACGCGCGCAGCGGGTGGAGGTGGTGATCCTGTCGCGCAACGACCCCGTCTCGGGAATGCGCGTGTTTCGCTCCGCGGCGCACTATGGGCTGCCCATCCAGCGCGGCGTATTCACGCGCGGTGCACCGCCGTGGCGCTATCTGCGGCCGCTGCGCGCCAACCTGTTTTTGTCGGCCAATCTGGACGACGTGCGCGCCGCGCTGGAGGCCGGCTTTCCGGCGGCGCAGGTGTACCCGCACGCGCAGCGCGCGTCGGATGCACACCCGCACGAGGTGCGCATCGCCTTTGACGGCGACGCGGTGCTGTTTTCGGACGAGGCCGAGCGCGTCTTTCAGGCCGAGGGGCTGGATGCCTTTCAGGCGCACGAGACCGCCAAGGCCACCCAGCCGCTGCCTGGTGGGCCGTTCAAGCCGCTGCTTGAGGCGCTGCACCGGCTGCAGCAGGAGGGCACGGACGCCATGCGCATCCGCACCGCGCTGGTCACCGCGCGCAGCGCCCCGGCGCACGAGCGCGCCATTCGCACGCTCATGGACTGGCGCATCGAGGTGGACGAGGCGCTGTTTCTGGGCGGGCTGCCCAAGGGCGAGTTTTTGCGCGAGTTCGAGCCCGATTTTTTCTTCGACGACCAAACGCGCCACGTGCGCAGCGCCGCCGAGCACGTGCCAGCCGGGCACGTCGCCGCCGGGGTGATGGGGGGCTGAGGTTGCGCTAGACTGATGGTGCAAGGGCGACCGCAAGCATCGCCCACTCTCTCGCGCCGCCACCATCCTCTATGCTGACCTCCGCATTCGCCATCGTCGTTGGTGCCGGTATCGGCGCGCTGCTGCGCTGGTGGCTGGGGCTGGCGCTCAACGCGCTGCTGCCGCACTTGCCGCTGGGCACGTTGGCCGCCAACTGGGTGGGGGGCTACGCCATCGGGCTGGTGGTGGCGTTCCTCATGCACCACCCGGAGCTGGGCCCCCACTGGCGGCTGTTTCTGGTGACGGGGCTGTTGGGCGGGTTGACGACGTTTTCCAGCTTTTCGGTCGAGGTGGTATCGCTGCTGCAGCAGGGGCGGCTGGGCTGGGCGCTAGCGGCGATGGGCCTGCACGTGGGCGGCTCGCTGGCGCTCACCGCGCTGGGCTTTGCCACCTGGGCTGGCCTGCGTGGCAGCTGATGCGCCGCCGCCCGCCCCTACAATGGCAGCGGTTGATCTCATCGCATCATGGCTGATACTGCTGCCCCCTCCCCTTGCGATGCTGGCGCGCTGGCGCAGCGTTTCGTGCAATTTGCCCTGGAAGCGGGCGTGCTGCGCTTTGGCGAATTCAAAACCAAGGCCGGGCGCCTGAGCCCGTATTTTTTCAACGCCGGGCTGTTCAACGACGGGGTCAAGCTGGGCCAGCTGGCGGCGTTTTACGCCGATGCGATATTGGCCAGCGGCATCGCGTTCGACATGATTTTTGGCCCGGCGTACAAGGGCATTCCGCTGGCGGCGGCGGTGGCGGTGGAGCTGGCGCGGCGCGGGCACAACACGCCGTTTGCCTTCAACCGCAAGGAGGCCAAGGACCACGGCGAAGGCGGCTCGCTGGTGGGCGCGCCGCTTCAGGGGCGGGTGCTGATCATCGACGACGTGATGAGCGCGGGCACGGCGGCGCGCGAGTCGATCGCGCTCATCCGTGGCGCGGGCGCCACACCGTATGCGATGGCGATTGCGCTGGACCGGCAGGAGATGGCCACCGAGGTGGCCCCCGACGGCACCGTGCGTGACGTGCCCTACAGCGCCGTGCAGTACGTGCAGCGCGAGCTGGGCCTGGCGGTGTGCGCCATTGCCAAACTGGACGACTTGCTGCAGTATCTGCAGCAACAAGACGACCCCGCCATGCAGGCCCACCGCGAGCGCGTGCAGGCGTACCGCGCACGCTACGGCGTGGCATGAGGGGGGCCCACACCGGACACCCACCGATGCCCTTGCACACCCCCTCACGCCATCGCCCACCCCATCCCTGTCGTGCTGCCCGGGTATGGCTCGTGGCCGGGTGCCTGTTGGCCGGCCCGGTGGCGGTGGGGGCGCAGACCAAGGCCCCGGCGGCGGGCAGCATCTACACCTGTATCGATGCGCGCGGGCGGCTGCTGTCGTCGGACCGGCCGATCCCCGAATGCCGCGACCGCGTGCAGCACGAGATTGGCCCCAGTGGCACGGTGCGCCGGGTCATCGCCCCACCCCCCACGCCCGAGGAGCAGGAGCG
>NZ_CALIND010000172.1:0-3327 GCF_938045175.1 uncultured Tepidimonas sp. | reverse complement strand
AGCCACCAGGCGCTGCTGCGCGCCGAGGCACGGCAGCTCGACGCGGCCCTGGCCTGGCTGCGCCGCGCCGCCGAGGCAGCGCACGACCTGCCTGGACGCGCCCACGTGACCCTCTATGCACCGGTGCCGATGACGCTGACGCGCGTGGCCGGCATCGAACGCGCACAACTGCTGCTCGAGAGCCCCCGGCGCAGCGCCCTGCAGGCCCTGCTGGCCGCCTGGATGCCGCGCCTGCAAGGCCTGCGCGGCCATGCCGACACGCGCGGCCTGGTGCGCTGGGCCATCGACGTCGATCCGCTCAGCTTCTGACGGCGCGCCTGCCGCTCAGCGCAAGGCGGCCACCGCCGCCGAAAACGTCAGAAATGCCAGCGCGGTGGACACGAGGATGATGCGCGCGATGCGGCCATTGTCGGCCCCCATGCGCTCGGCCAGCAGCGAGACATTGCTGGCGCTGGGCAGCGCCGCCACCAGCACCATGACCGTCAGCGCCGTCGGCTGCAGCGGCGCCCCCAGCTGGATGGCCGCCGCGCCCACCAACAACACCAGCAGCGGGTGCAACAGCAGTTTGACCAGCGCCAGCGGCACGTAGTCGCGCCACGGCATCGGGTGGTCAGCCTGCATCTGCGAGCGCGCCAGCACCGCCCCGATGGTGAACAGCGCCACCGGGCTGGCCGCGTCCGCCAGCAGCCCCACGGTCTGGTCGAGCGGCCGCGGCAGTGCCACCTGCCACGCCGACGCCAGCGCCCCCAGGCCAATGGCCCACGGCATGGGGTTGCGCGCCACCCCCAGCAGCGCCTGCCGCAACGCCGCGCGCGCACCGCCCTCGCCCGCATCCAGCCGGGACAGCGCAATGCACAGCGAGCTGGTGATGACCATGTCCACCACGATGACCACGATCACCGTGCCCACGGCCGCGGGCCCCAGCAGCGCGGCGATCAGCGGCACCCCCATGAAGCCCGAGTTGGGAAACGCCGCCACCAACGCGCCGAAGGCGGCGTCGTTCCAGCCGATGCGCCCCCCCCACGTCACCGCCACCGCAAAACCCACCACGGCCAGCGCACACAGCAACCACACCCCGGCCACCGCGCCGTCGAGCAGCTGCGCGATCGGCGTCGACGCGCCAAAGCGGTACAACATGGCCGGCAGCGCAAAATACAGCACGAAACCGTTGAGCCCGGGAATCGCCTCCAGCGGCAGCCAGCGCCGCCGCGCGGCCAAGTAGCCAGCGGCGACCAGCGCAAAAAAGGGAAAGGTGACCAGCAAGATGGCGCCCATGAACGGCGATGGTAACGGGCGGCGCGGCCTGGCGCTGTCACCCCGCTATCATTCGCCCCTTCCCATCCCCGCGGCGCCTCTGTCCTGGCGGCCGCGTTTTCGCGTCCAGTGCCGTCGATGCACGACACCCTCAACCCCGCCCAACTCCAAGCCGTGCACCATCTGCACGGCCCCTCGCTCGTGCTGGCGGGCGCTGGCTCGGGCAAAACGCGCGTCATCACGCACAAAATCGCGCGTCTGATCCAAGCCGGACTGGCACCCGAGCGCATCGCCGCCATCACCTTCACCAACAAGGCCGCGGCCGAAATGCGCGAGCGCGCCCGCGCCCTCGTCGGCAAGGCGGCCCAGGGCGTGCTGCTGTGCACCTTCCACGCGCTGGGCGTGCGCATCTTGCGCGAAGACGGTGCCGCCATCGGGCTCAAACCCCAGTTTTCCATTCTGGACACCGACGACATCGTCGGCATCCTGAAAGACTGCGGCGGCACCACCGACAGCACCACCGCGCGCCACTGGCAGTGGCGCATCAGCCAGTGGAAAGGCGCCGGGGTGGACGCCAACGCGGCCCTGGCGCAAGCGCGTGACGAGAGCGAGCGGCATATCGCCCGAGTGATGGCACGCTACCAGGAACGGCTCGCCGCCTATCAGGCGGTCGACTTCGACGACCTGATCGGACTGCCGCTGAAGCTGCTGCAACAGTGCCCCGAGGCGCGGATGCGCTGGCAGCAGCGGCTGGGCCACGTGCTGGTCGATGAGTACCAGGACACCAGCGCGATGCAGTACGAGCTGCTCAAAGTGCTGGTGGGCCACGGCGAGCGGCCCGACCCGCGCCTGACCTGCGTCGGCGACGACGACCAATCCATCTACGGCTGGCGCGGCGCCACGCTGGACAATCTGCGGCGCCTGCCGCAAGACTTTCCCAACCTGGCGATCATCAAGCTGGAGCAAAACTACCGCTCCACCAACGCCATCCTGCGCGCGGCCAATGCGGTCATCGGCCCCAACCCCAAGCTGTTTCCCAAAACGCTGTGGAGCGCGCTGGGTGAGGGTGAACCCGTGCGCGTGCTCGCCTGCGACCACGAAGAGCACGAAGCCGAGCGCGCCGTGGCGCGCATCCAGGGCCTGCGCGCACAAGGCGCGGCGTGGCGCGACTGTGCCATCCTGTACCGCGCCAACCACCAATCGCGCGCGTTCGAAGTCGCACTGCGGCGCGCGGGCGTGCCGTACAAGGTCTCGGGCGGGACGAGCTTTTTCGACCGCGCCGAAATCAAGGATTTGTGCGCCTGGCTGCGCCTGCTGGCCAACGAGGACGACGACCCGGCCTTCCTGCGCGCGGTGACGACACCGCGGCGCGGCATCGGCCACCAGACGCTGGCGCAGCTCGGGCAGGTGGCCAGCGGGCTGCGCCTGAGCCTGTTCGAGACCCTGTCGTCCCCCCTGCTGCAGGCCAGCGTCGGCGCCAAGGCGCTGGCGGCGCTGCACGAATTCGGGCGCTGCGTCAACGAACTGCAATTCCGTGCCCGGCACGCCGTCGGGCACGAGGCGGCGCGCGCGGTGCTGATGCAGTGGCTCACCGACATCGGCTACGAGCGCCACCTGCACGACCACGCCGACAGCCCGCAACAGGCGCAGACGCGCTGGGGCCATGTGCTGGACTTCATCGACTGGATGGTGCAACGCTGCGGCGGGCAGATCGACGACACGGGCAGCGCCAGCGGCGAGGCGCGCGCGCCGCGCCCGCTGCTGGAAGTGGCGCAGACGGTGGCACTCATCAGCACGCTGTCCGAACGCGAGCAAGACCAAGACGTGGTGACGCTGTCGACCCTGCACGCGGCCAAGGGGCTGGAATGGCCCCATGTCATGCTGGTCGGCGTCAACGAAGGGCTGCTGCCCTTCAAGCCCGACGAGGACGACGCGCAGCAGCTCGCCGCACGCATCGAGGAAGAGCGCCGCCTGATGTATGTCGGCATCACGCGCGCCCAGCGCACGCTGGTGGTCAGTTGGCTCAAGCAGCGCAAACAAGGGCGCGAGCGCGTCACCGCGCAGCCCAGCCGC
>NZ_CALIND010000171.1:0-10075 GCF_938045175.1 uncultured Tepidimonas sp. | reverse complement strand
GCCAACTCGTTGCACCGCGTGTTGGTGGGCGATGCCGCGGCGGCCATCGTTTCGGCGACCACCCTGATCCAGGTCGATCCGCTGCTCGTGCAGCGCGTACGGGTGCTCATGCCCCTGCCCAAGGGGTTGTCGGCGGTCGTGTATCACGCCGCGCCCCGTTGGCGAGCGCGCGCACCAGCGTTGACACAGGCCTTGCTCGCCTTCGCCCAGACCGAGGAGGGCCGGGGCTTCATCCGCTCCTTGGGGCACGGCGGACTCGTGCCCGCCACCGACGACGACCTGCGCGCGCTCGACCCCTACGTCGTCGAATACTATCGCCTCTCATGACGACGCCGTCTTTGCTCCGTTGGGCCAGCCGCTGGCGTGCGTGGTGGTTGCAGCGTATCGATGACCGACCGTTTCGCGTCCAGCTCGCGTGGCTCACGGCGCTGAGCGCGCTGGCGGTGCTGCTGGTGGCGACCGTGGCGGGCATGGGCGTGGCGGATCGCGCCAACCAGCGCCTACTGGCCGCCGAAGAGGCGGCGCTGCGCCCCATGGTCGTGGCGGCGCTGACCGCGCCCATGATCGAGCGTGACTACGCCAGGATTGCCGAGGTGGTGCGCGAGTTGATGCGCAGCGAAGCGATCGATGCCATTGCCGTGCTCGACCACGGTGGGCGCGTCGTCGTCGACGAGCGGGCATCCGGGGCTTTGATGCGGGTGCCGTTTGCGCACACACTGTCAGTGCCGCTGGCGCAGGGCAGCTTGCAGTTTGGTGAGGTGCGGCTGTCGCTCAACCCGGCACCATTCCAGGTGCTGCTGCACATGCTGCTGGGGGGCGTGCTGGTGGCCGTGGCGGCTGGGGTCGCGCTGGCGGTGTGGCTGTTTCGCGGCTGGGGGCAGCACGTGGGCCTGCGGCTGCAGACCTTGCAGCAAGCCACCCACGCGCTGGCGAGCGGGGACTATCGGGTCCGTGTGCACGATTTGGGCCGCGACGAAATCGGGCAACTCGGGCAGGCCTTCAATGAGATGGCCGCTCGCATCGACGAGGCGGTGCAGGCCCTGGTGGTCAGCGAAAACCGCGTCAATGCCATCCTGCACTCGATCGGCGACGGGCTGGTGGCCACCGACCGCGCCATGCGCGTGACCTACCTCAACCCCATCGCGCAGGCACTCACCGGCTGGACGGCAGAGGAGGCCATCGGGCGGCCGGTGACCGAGATCATGCACATCGCCAACGCGCTAACCGGCGAGCCGGTCGATCTGCCGGTGGCGCGCGTGTTGGAGTGCGGTCGCATCGTCGGGTTGGCCAACCACACGGAGCTGATCGCGCGCGATGGCACCCGGCGCCACATCGCCGACAGCGCCGCGCCCATCCGCGACGCCAGCGGCGAACTGGTCGGGGTGGTGATGGTGTTTCACGATGTGTCGGAAGCGTACCGCCTGCGCAGCACGCTGGAGGACAGCCGTGCGCGTCTGGCGCTAGCGCTGGAGGCGGCGGCCCTCGGGCTGTGGGACCATTTCGTCGATGACGATCGCGTCGTATTGGACGCGCGCGCAGGCACGCTGCTGGGGTTCGAGTCGGGTCGGCAAGCGATCTGCCGCGACGAGTGGGTGGACCGCATCCACCCGGAAGACCGCGCCGTCGTCGAGCACCTGTACGTCACCCACTGCGCAGGCGCGACGCCGCACTACGAGGCCGAGTACCGTGTACGCCAGTCCAACGGCGGCTGGCGTTGGGTGACCTCGCGCGGACGCATCACCGAGCGCGACGCGCACGGTGGCGTGCGCCGCATCACCGGCACGCTGTTCGACATTTCGGAGCGCAAGGCAGCCCAGGCCGAAATCATCAACCTGGCTTTCTACGACGCCTTGACGGGGTTGCCCAACCGGCGTTTGTTGCTCGATCGTCTGCAGCAGGCCGAGGCGCTGGCCCGCCGCAACGACCAGCGCGGGGCGCTGCTGTTCATCGACCTGGACCGCTTCAAACACATCAACGACTCGCGCGGCCACGCGGTGGGCGACGCGCTGCTGCGGCAAGTCGCGCAGCGCCTGCGCAGCCGGCTGCGCAGCGCCGACACGCTGGCCCGCCTGGGCAGTGACGAATTCGTGGTGTTGCTGACGGATCTGCCGGGTGACGCGGCGGCGGCGGGCAGCCATGCGCACGAGCTGGCCGATCAGCTGCGGAAGGGGCTGCAAACCCCCATCGACGTGGAGGGCGTGCTGTATCACGTGTCGGCCAGTGTCGGCATCGCGTTGTTTCCGGACGGGCAGCGACTGGCGGAAGACGTGCTCGCCTCGGCCGAAGCGGCCATGCACGCGGCCAAAGAGGCCGGGCGCGACCGGGTGCGTTTTTTCGACCCGACCATGCAGGCCGCCGCGACCCAGCGCCTGCACCTGGAAAACGATTTGCACGAGGCGTTGGCGCGCGGCGAATTGGAAGTCTTCTTGCAGCCGCAGTGCGATGCGGCGGGCCGCGTCGTGGCGGCCGAGGCGTTGTTGCGCTGGCGCCACCCGCAGCAAGGACTGGTGCCGCCTGGCGCGTTCATCCCCCTGGCCGAAGAGACGGGGCTCATCGTGCCCATCGGCGACTGGGTGCTGGAGCAGGCGTGTGCGCTGCTGCGCGAGCTCGACGCGGCGGATTTGGCCATCGAAATCAGCGTCAACGTCAGCGCGCGCCAGATCCATGAGCCGGACTTCGTGCCCCGTCTGCAGGAGCGGCTGCGCCAGCACGGCCCGATCGCGTCGCGGCTGACGCTGGAGATCACCGAAAGCCTGCTGCTGACCGACACCGACCAGGTGGTCGGCAAGCTGCACGCGCTGCACCGCACGGGCGTCAAACTGTCGGTGGACGATTTTGGCACTGGCTATTCGTCGCTGGCGTACCTCAAGCAGTTGCCGCTGCACGAGCTCAAAATCGACCGCGCTTTCGTCGATGGCCTGCCCAACGACGCCAACGACACGGCTATCGTCAGTGCCATGCTGGGGGTGGCGCGCAACTTTGGCTTGCAGGTGGTGGCCGAAGGGGTGGAGACACCCGCGCAGCGCGAGCATCTGCTGGCACTCGGATGCAGTCGCCTGCAGGGTTACCACCTGGGGCGGCCGCAGCCGGCATCGGCGTACTTGGCGCAGTGGCTAAGCGGTGGCGGAGCCAGTATTACTGCCACAATTGCCCCTGATGCTTGACGAACCGACCCGCCTGCCCCCCGTCACCGACCCCACGGTGCCCCTGATCGACGACCCGCAGCTCAGCCAGCTGCGCGTACCGCCGCACTCGCTGGAGGCCGAGTCCAGCGTGCTGGGCGGATTGCTGCTGGACAATGCCGCCTGGGACCGGGTGGCCGATCTGGTGACCGAGACCGACTTTTACCGGCCCGAGCACCAGCGCATCTTTGCCGCGATCGCCGCCCTCATCAACGGCGGCAAACCGGCCGACGTCATCACCGTCTTTGAGCATCTGGCCAGCCTGGGCCGCGCCGACGACATAGGGGGGCTGGCGTACCTCAACCAGTTGGCCCAGTTCGTGCCCAGCGCCGCCAACATCCGCCGCTACGCGGAGATCGTGCGCGAGCGCGCCATCCTTCGAAAGCTCATCGCCGCCAGCGACGAGATCGCCTCCCAAGCCTTTGCCCCGCGCGGCAAGCCGGTGGCCACCATTCTGGACGAAGCGGAGCAAAAAATCCTCTCCATCGGCGAAGAAGGCAGCCGCATGAAGCAGGGCTTTCAGTCGATGGACAAGCTGGTCGTCGAGCTGCTTGATCGCGTGCAGGAGATGGCCGACAACCCCAACGACATCACCGGGGTGCCGACCGGCTTCATCGATCTGGACCGCATGACCGCTGGCCTGCAGCCGGGCGACCTCATCATCATCGCCGCGCGCCCCAGCATGGGCAAGACGGCGTTTGCCATCAACATCGCCGAACACGTGGCACTGCACGAGGGGCTGCCGGTGGCGGTGTTTTCCATGGAAATGGGGGCCGCGCAGCTTGCGGTGCGGGTGGTGGGGTCGATCGGTCGCATCAACCAAGGCCACTTGCGCACCGGCAAACTCACGCCCGATGAGTGGCCGCGCCTGACCGAAGCGATCGAAAAACTGCGCCACATCTCGCTCTACATCGACGAGACGCCGGGCCTGACGCCTTCTGAGTTGCGCGCCAACGCGCGGCGGCTGGCGCGCCAGTGCGGCAAGCTGGGGCTCATCGTCGTGGACTATTTGCAGCTCATGAGCGGCAGCCAAAGCGCCGACGAAAACCGCGCCACCGAACTCGGCGAAATCTCGCGCGGCCTGAAAATGTTGGCCAAAGAGCTGCAATGTCCGGTGATTGCGCTGTCGCAGCTCAACCGCGGCGTGGAGCAGCGCACCGACAAGCGGCCGATGATGTCCGATCTGCGCGAATCGGGCGCGATCGAGCAGGACGCCGACATCATCATGTTCATCTACCGCGACGAGTACTACACCAAGGACCAATGCAAGGAACCCGGCGTGGCCGAGATCATCATCGGCAAGCAGCGCAACGGCCCCACGGGGACGGTCAAGCTGGCTTTCCTGAGCGCGCTGACGCGCTTTGAAAACCTGGCAGGCTACGATAGCCATCCGTGATCGTTTATTGCGCAAGTCAACGCGGCGCTGGGACAACTCGATCAAACCAGGCAACAAAACGCCGCCCTCGTCGAAGAGGCGGCGGCGGCGGCCCAGAGCCTGCGCCAGCAAGCGGCCGAGCTGCAGCAGGTGGTCAGTCAGTTCCGCACCGGGGTGGGGGACGGAGGCCCCATGCTCATCGCCGCCAAATGAGCCCCAGCAGCGCGATCGCCGAAAACGCTGCCCCGGCGAAGAAGGTCATCGCAGGGCCCACCAAGGTCCATAGGCTGCCGGCGATGACGCTGGCGGCCAACAGCGCCGCGCTGCTGACCAGGTTGAAAACGCCAAACGCGGTGCCGCGCAAATCGGCAGGTGCCGCCTCGGCGACCAGCGTCGACAGCAGACCCTGCGTCGCGCCCATGTGCAGGCCCCAAATCGCAGCCCCGAGCCCCACAGTCCAAACGTGGGCGGCCAACGCGAGCGTGATGTCTGCGGCGATGAGCAGGAGCACGCCCCACACCAGCAGCGCGCGGCGGCTGCCGCTGTCGGACAGCCGACCAAAGGGGTAGGCACTGGCCGCGTAGACGCCGTTCATGATGATCAGGATCAGCGGTACCCAGGTCGCCGCGAGTCCCACATTCTCTGCGCGCAGCAGCAAAAACGCCTCTGAGAAGCGCGCCAGCGTCAGCACGGCGGCAAAGCCCACCACCCACCAGTAGCGGGAAGGCAACCGCGCGAGGCTATCGCGCGTGATGGGAAAACGCGGCTGCACGGCTGGACGGGTGGCATCGGGCTCGTCCACGCCAAAGGCGATGATCAACACGCACAAGACGGCTGGAACGACCGCCACCCAGAATACCAGGCGAAAGTTGTCGCCGCTGGCCGCCATCAAGGCCATGGCCACCAATGGACCGGCAAACGCCCCCACGGTATCCATCGATTGACGCAACCCGTAGGCGGCGCCGCGCTGTGCTTCTGGGGTGATGTCGGCGATGAGGGCGTCCCGCGGTGCGCCGCGTATCCCCTTGCCGATGCGGTCGAGAAACCGCGCCATCAAGATGGCGCCGATGCTGTTGGCGAGCGGGAACAGCGGCTTGGTCAGCGCCGCCATGCCGTAGCCGAGCAGCACCAGTGGTTTGCGGCGCCCGAACCAGTCGGACACCGCGCCGGAGAATACTTTGGCCATCGCCGCCGTGGCTTCGGCGATGCCTTCAATGACGCCCACCGACATCGCCGACGCGCCCAGCACCGTCACCAAAAACACGGGCAGCAGGCTGTGGATCATCTCCGATGAAAGATCCATGAACAGACTGACCAAGCCGAGAGCGATCACGCCTTGGGGCAATCTCATCGACACTCCTGACGGTTGTTGAACGGGTATCGACCGTTCGAGCATGTGCACGCGGTCGTCCCTGCGGGGTGGCTCGGGAGTGTGTCACGCTCGGTGCCGAGACGTGCCACGATATCACTGCAAATGGCCGTGCAGGATCATAAAAAAAGCCCACCGATGGGTGGGCTGGCGTGCTGGAATTTTGGCTCCCCGACCTGGGCTCGAACCAGGGACCTACGGATTAACAGTCCGGCGCTCTACCGACTGAGCTATCGGGGAATAGACGACTATTGTAGCACGGCGTCCTATCGATGTTACGGCGTTGCATCCGCTCGCAACGTTGCCCAACGCTGCATCAGTTCTGCAGCGGCGGCTGGCGCGTCGGGGGCGCCCACGATGGCGCGCACGACGGCGAACGACCCCACGCCCGAGGCGGCCACGGCGGGCAGCTCGGCCAGACCGATACCCCCGATGGCAACGGTGGGGATGTCACGGGCGAGTCGTGCGTAGCGCGCCAGCCGCCCCGGTCCTTGGGGGGCGGTCGGCATGGCTTTGAGCGTGGTGGGAAAAACGGCGCCCAGGGCCAGGTAGCTGGGGCCCAGCGCCCAGGCGCGCGCCATCTCGGCGTAACCGTGGGTGCTGATGCCCAGGCGCAGGCCGCTGTCGCGCAGCCGGGCGATGTCGTCTGGTGTCAACGTGTCGAGGTCTTCCTGCCCCAGGTGCACCCCGTAGGCGCCTGCGGCCATGGCGTGCTGCCAGTGATCGTTGATGAACAGGCGACAGGGCAGGCCGCGTACC
This sequence comes from uncultured Tepidimonas sp., assembly GCF_938045175.1. NCBI lineage: Bacteria > Pseudomonadati > Pseudomonadota > Betaproteobacteria > Burkholderiales > Tepidimonas > uncultured Tepidimonas sp. Next base: position 3,390 of record NZ_CALIND010000171.1, on the reverse strand, counting down.
GCCTCGACCGCTGCCTGTACCTCATGTGCCACGCGGTCGGGGTCGGGGTGTTTGAAGCGCAGTTGCAACGTGGGCACACCGGCGCGCGCCAGGCGCGCGACCCACGCAGCGTCGGGCAGCACGGCGTACAGGCCCAGTTCCCGCGGGCAGGGGGCAAACCGGGTCGGTGGCAGTGTCCAGCCAAAATCCGCCGGGTCATCCGGCCAGTCGGCGGGATCGAAGGGGCGGCCCTGGCAGCGCCGCGCCCACGCGGCCGACACATACCGGGCGTCCGCATCGATGAACCCCAGCCGACGGGCGGCGGCGTAGGCGACAGCGGCCACGGTCGCATCGGCTGGCGTGGCGTCGGGGTCCGCGTCGCGCTCGATGAACAAGTCGGTATGGTGGCGCACGATGGCGTGCATGGCCGCCAGCGGGTCATGGACCACCGTTGGCGTGGCGGTGGGGGCGTGCGCGTCGGTCATTCGGGCGGTCATCCCTGGTGCCAGAAGGGGGTGCCCAGCACGGGCGTGCTGGGCTGGGCCGAGGCTTGCGGTGGCATGGCGCCGGCACGGTACGCGGCCCGGCCGGCGGCGACGGCATCGGCAAAGGCGCCGGCCATGCGCACCGGGTCTTGCGCCTGCGCCACGGCCGTGTTGAGCAGCACGGCATCCAGCCCCCACTCCATGACCTGGCAGGCGTGCGAAGGCAGACCCAGCCCGGCGTCCACGATCAAGGGCACGTCGAGCCGCTCGCGCAGCGTGCGCAGCGCGTAGGGGTTGATCGGGCCGAGCCCCGTGCCAATGGGTGCTGCCCAGGGCATGACCGCCTGGCAGCCCACGTCCAGCAGGCGCTGGCAAAGCACCAGGTCGTCGGTGCAGTAGGGCAGTACCTTGAAGCCGCGCTTGATGAGCAGGTCGGCCGCTGTGGGGAGTTGCAGCGTGTCGGGCTGTAGGGTGTAGTCGTCACCGATCAGTTCGAGCTTGATCCAGTCGGTGCCGAAGACTTCGCGCGCCATTTCGGCGGTGGTGACGGCTTCTTGCACGCTGTGGCAGCCAGCGGTATTGGGCAGCACGGGCACGCCCAGCCGCTGCAACAGGGACCAAAAGCCGTGCGAGGCGTCGGCGCCTAACGCGCCGTGGCGGCGCAGCGATGCGGTCAACAGGCACGGCTGCGCGCGCGCGACGGCTTGCTCCAGCACCGCGGGCGAGGGATAACGCGCCGTGCCCAGCATGAGTCGGCTGCCAAAGGTTTGGCCGTAGAGGATGAGGGGGTCGGACGATGGGGTCGGGGTCATGGTGGGGGTCAGCCGCCGGTCACGGGGGCGATGATTTCGATGCGGTCGCCGTCGTGCAGGGGCGTGTGAGGATATTGGGCGCGCGGCACGAACTGCAAGTTGACGGCCACGGCAAAGGGGGCGCTGGCAGGCAGGTCGGCCGTCGCGCGGGCCACGGCGTCGGCCACGGTGGCGCCGTCGGGCAGTTCGGTGGGATGGGCGTTGATGACGACGATCATGGCTCGCAGCAGGCAGCGGTTTGGCGGGCCGGCACGAAGCGCAGGCCCAGACGCTGGGCCAGTGACACGGTGCCACCATGCAGGTATTCGATGACTGCATCGTGCACGGCAGGCGAGATCAGATAGCCGTGTCGATACAACCCATTGATCTGCAGCACGCGCGGCGCCGCCTCGACCACGGCGGGCAAGTTGTCGGGCAGCGTGGGGCGGCACTGTGCGCCCAGTTCGAGCACCCGGCCTTCGGCAAAGCCGGGGTGGACGGCGTAGGCGGCGCTGAGCAGCTCCAGCGTGGAGCGCACGCTCGCAGGGGAGAGGTCGTCGGATTCGATCTCGGTGGCGCCGATGACGAACAGGTGGTTGGGCTTGGGCGCGATGTAGATGGGATAGCGCGGATGCAGCAGGCGCGTGGGGCGTTGCAACGTGACGTCGGGCGCATACACGCGTGCGACTTCGCCGCGCACGCCCCGCAGCGGCCCCGCCGTGGGTGCCGGGGCGCTGGGCCAATCCGCCTTGGCCCCCAGGCCGCGACAGTCCAACACCCAGGCGCCGGGGTGGTCGCGCTGCCAGTCTTGGGCCTGCGCCAGCGTCATCGGGGTGGACCACTGCACCGTCACACCGCACGACCGCAGTGTGGCCAGCAGCGCATCGAGCAGCTGCCGGTTGTCGAGTTGCCCTTCCTCGGGCAAATACAGCGCTTGCGCAAACCGGCCCGCCACCGCGGGCTCCACAGTGGCCAGCGCGGCGGCGTCGAGCGGCTGCGGCGCGGGCAGCTCCGGCAAGCGCTCGGTCGTGGCGCGCAGCAGGGCTTCGAAGCGAACGGCCTCGCGGGCGTCTTGCCGATGCCACAGGATGAGCGTGCCGTTTTGCTGAAAAAAGACCGGCTGGTCGAGCCCTTCGCACAGGGCGCGCCAGCGTGGCAGCCCGTAGCGCCCCATGGCGACGACGTTGGGCTCGGTGACAGCGGACTCGGCCAACGGTGCGAGCATGGCCGCGGCGATGCGGGCCGCTCCCCCGGCCTGTGACGGCCCGTCGGCGGCATCGACCAGGTGCACGCGGTGGCCCGCACGGGCCAAGGTGACCGCCAACAAGCGGCCCATCAGGCCAGCGCCCAGAATCAGCACGGGGGGAGACGTCGTCATGATCCGCGATGGTACCCCAGGGAAACCCGCGCCATTGACAGAACACAACAATCCCGCGCACGCGGCGGATAATGTCACGCATGTCACACCTCAACGATCTCGCTCACCCCAAGGCGGCGCGTTACGCGCGCGTGTTGACCATTGCCGGCAGCGATTCGGGCGGCGGCGCGGGCATTCAGGCCGACCTCAAGACCATCGCGGCCCTGGGCTGCTACGGCATGACGGCGATCACGGCACTGACGGCGCAAAACACCCTGGGGGTGCGCGCCATCCAGGGGGTGCCCGCGTCGTTTCTGAAGGAGCAGATCGCCGCCGTGGTGGAGGACATCGGCGTGGACGCGGTCAAGATCGGCATGCTGCATGCGCCGGACATCGTCGATGCCGTGGCCTGGGCCATCGACACCTACCGCCTGCCCAACGTGGTGCTGGACCCGGTGATGGTGGCCACCAGCGGCGACACCTTGATCGAGGACGCGACCATCGAGCGCCTGGTGCGCGAGCTGTTCCCGCGCGCCACCGTGGTGACCCCCAACCTGGACGAGGCCGCGTTGCTGCTGGGCCGCCCACTGGTGCAGGTGGACGAGCTGGAGGCCGCGGCCGCCGATCTGCTGCAGCGCGGCGCGCCAGCCGTGCTGCTCAAGGGCGGGCATCTGCCCGGGGATGTGGTCACCGACCTGCTGGCCATTCGCGGCGAGCCGCCGGCGTACTGGATCCGCCTCAGTGGTGAGCGCATCGTCAGCGACAACGTGCACGGCAC
>NZ_CALIND010000170.1:0-18800 GCF_938045175.1 uncultured Tepidimonas sp. | reverse complement strand
CGCAGGATCTTGATCTTGAGTTCGAGGTTTTCGGTAGCGGCTTCCACGACGAGCTGCGCGCCCTGCAGGTCTTCGTAGCGCGTCGAGGGGCGGATGCGCGCGAGGGCGGCGTCTTTGTCGGCAGCGGAAATCTTTTCTTTCTTGAGCAGGCGATCCAGGCTGCCCTGGATGGTGGCCAAGCCCTTTTGCACGGCGGCGTCGCTGATGTCGACCATCACGACGGACAGGCCGCTGGTGGCGCACACCTGGGCGATGCCGTTGCCCATGGTGCCGGCGCCAATGATGCCGATGGTGTCGATACCCATGTCAAAAACTCCTCGAGGCGAATGGGGGTGAAGGGAACAGCCCCGATTATGCGGGGCCCCCAAAAGGCGACACCCCGCCACCTAGGGGGGCGGGGTGTCTCGGTCGCGTCAAGCCCCCCGCTGTGCGGGAGGCCGGCACGGGGTCGTTCAGGCCTTGGCAGCGGTGCTGCGCGGGGCCTTGGTGGCATTGACCGCGGTGGTGGCGACGGCCTTCAGGTTGGCCTCGGCCAGCTCGGTGGCTTGCTTGACGGCTTTTTGCACCGACTCCATGGCAGCGGCGGCGGTCGAGACGGCGTTTTTCATCGCGGCCACGGCCGGCTCGGTGCCCTGCGGGGCGTTCTTGACCGCTGTGTCGAGGGCGCTGACGAACTGCTTTTGCGCCTCGGCGGCCTGACCTTCGGCCACTTTGGCGAATTCGGCGCTCAGGCTGGAGGCGATGTCATACAGGTGGCGGCTGTAGGCCGCGGCCTTCTCGCCCATGGGCTGCAGCATCGCGTTTTGCAGCGCGACCAGGTCTTGCATGTCCTTGATGGACAGCATGGCTTGGGTGTGCTCGGCGCTTTCAGCCAGCAGGGTCTTGGCGGTTTGCAGGTTCAGCTCGGCGAGCTTTTCGACACCGGCCAGGGCTTTTTCACCCAAATCGAACGCGGTGGCGACGTTCTTTTTGTGCAGAGAGAGGATTTGTTCGACGGTCATCATGGTGAGACTCCTTTGAGAGCGGATGGGTGGATGGACGACAGGACCATTGCGCGCAACCTCCCTGGTGGTTTCCCCTGTTCCGGTTCGATCACCGACCGTTCATGCTGCGCTGCAACATGAGCCCAAGTATAGGGATTTGTGTGACATTCGCAAGTCATTTTGTTGCGCCGCAACAAAAATCCGACGAACGGTCGAGGCACGGTAGCAAGAACGCGCCGCGGCGGGTTCAGTGCGTGGGCTGCAGCGGCAGCTCGACGTGCCGCAGGTCCGGGTCATCCGGGTGGGGCGTGATGGCGAAGCCCAGCTTTTCCAGCAAGGCCAGCATGCCTTTGTTTTCGCGCAGCACGGTGCCCACGATGCGGCGCGTACCGTGCGCACGCAGGTAGCGGATGAGTTTGTCCATCAGCAGCCGCCCCAGCCCGCGGCCCTTGAGGTCGGAGCGCACCAGGATGCCGTATTCGGCCGTCTCGTTGTCCGGGTCGCAGATGCCGCGCACCACGCCGATCGTCTCCGGTTGGCCGTCGGGGCCGGTGCGGGTGGCGATGAACGCCATCTCGCGGTCGTAGTCGATTTGTGTCAGGCGCGCCAGTTCGCTGTGCTCGATGCTGCGGCGGCTGTAGAAGATGCGCAGGCGGATGTCCTCGGGATCCATCTTTTGCAGGAAGGCCAGGTGCTGTGCCTCGTCCTCCGGGCGGATCGGGCGCAGCGTCAGCGTCTCGCCATGCCAGTCGAGGGTCTCGATCAGCTCCTGCGGGTAGGGGCGGATGGCAAAGTGCGCCGCGCCCCCAGGGCGGTCGCGGCTGACGCGCACGCGCGCATCAAGGGCGATCGCCTCCTGGGCATCGACGAGCAGCGGGTTGATGTCGATTTCCGCGATCTCGGGAACGTCGGCCAGCAACTGTGAGACCGCCAGCAGCGCGGTGTGGATCGATGGGCGGTGCGCCGGCGGCACGTCGCGCCAGCCGCGCAGCAGGCGAGCGACGCGCGTGCGCTCGATGAGCGACTCGGCCAGCGCCACGTTCAGCGGTGGCAGCGCCAGCGCCCGGTCCGCCACCACCTCGACCGCCGTGCCACCCTGCCCGAACAGGATGACGGGGCCAAACAGCGGGTCGATGCTGGCGCCGACGATGAGCTCGTGCGCGCCGCGGCGCCGCACCATGGGCTGCACGGTAAAGCCGTCGATGCGCGCATCGGGGCGTCGTTGCGCGACGCGCGCCAGCATGGCGGCGGCGGCTTCGCGCACTTCTTGTGCGTTGTGCAGATCCAGCCGCACGCCGCCCACGTCGGATTTGTGCGTGATGTCGGCTGAGAGAATCTTGAGCACGACCGGGTAGCCCAGCGCCTCGGCCGCATCGACGGCCGCTTGCGGGTCGGCGCCGACCGTGCGGATGGGGGGCACGGGAATGCCCGCCAGGCGCAGCAGCTCCTTGGCCTGGGGTTCCGTGAGCCAGGTCTGCCCGTCGTCCAGCGCTTGGCGCACCAGGCGGCGAATGCCCTCCAGATCGAGCGCGAGCCCTGCAGGCAGCGCGGGCGGCGTTTCCATCAGCTCTGCCTGGTGCCGGTGGTACTGGCGCAGGAACGAAAAGGCGCGCACCGCCTCTTCTGGCGTGGGGTAGTCGGGGATACCCGCGGCACGAAAGCGTGCCCGCGCCTCGGCCACCGCGCCGTGGCCCAACCAGCAGCCCAGCACGCGCGGCGGCCGCTCGGCCACCAGCGGCAGCACCGCTTGGGCGATCTCGTCGCTGGGCACGATGGCGGTGGGGGCCTGGATGAACAAAATGGCGCTGTCGCGGTCGTCGCGCAGGATGCGCAGGGCATCCACGTAGCGCTGCGCAGGGGCGTCGCCGATGATGTCGACCGGATTGGCGCGCGACCAGTTGCCGGGCAGCACGGCGTCGAGCCGCGCCACCATTTCTGGGGTCAGGGTGGCGAGCTCCACGCCCATGTGTGCGGCGGCGTCGGCGGCCATCACCCCCGCGCCACCGCCGTTGGTCAAGATGAGCAGCCGCTCGCTGCGGTTGTCGCGGAAGCGCGCCAGCAGCTCCACGGCCAGAAACAACTGATGCAACGTGTTGACGCGCAGCATGCCCGCGCGCGAGATGGCGGCGTCGAACACGTCATCCGACCCGGCCAGCGCGCCCGTGTGCGAGGCCGCGGCGCGGCTGCCCTGCGCCGAGCGCCCGGCCTTGACCAGGATGACGGGCTTGTTGCGCGCCGCGGCGCGCGCGGCCGACATGAATTTGCGCGGCGCCGTGATCGACTCGACGTACATCAGGATGGCGCGCGTGCGCGCGTCGCTGCCCAGGTAGTCGAGCATGTCGCCGAAGTCCACGTCCGCGTGCTCACCGAGCGAGACGAAGTGCGAAAACCCGATGCCACGGTCGTTGGCCCAGTCGAGTACGGCCGTCACCAACGCCCCCGACTGCGAGACGAACGCAATCTGGCCCGGCTGAGCGTCCGCATGCGCAAAGCTGGCGTTGAGCCCAAGGTGGGGCACCAGCATACCGATGCAGTTGGGCCCCAGGATGCGCAGCGTGTGGCGGCGCGCGGCGTCGAGCATGGCCTGTTTCTGACGCGCGTCCAGGCCAGCGGTCACGACCACCGCGGCGCGCGTGCCGCGCGCGCCCAGGCGCGCGATCAGCCCGGGTACGGTGGCGGGCGGGGTGCAGATGACGGCCAGGTCGGGCGCACAGGGCAGGTCGTCTAGGTCGCGCGCCACGGGCACACCCAGCGCGGGCTGGCGCGGGTTGACGGCGAAGAGCACCCCCTGGAAGCCACGCGCCAGGTTGCGCCAGACGGTGCCACCGACGCTCCCCGGGCGGTCGGAGGCGCCAAAGACCGCGACCCGGCGCGGTGAAAACAGAAAATCGAGGTTGCGAATGCTCATGGCGCCGGCGGGGTATGGGTAGGCGCGGGGCGCCCGGGTGGGTTGGCATCGGTACGGGCGGGGCTGGTCATCCAGGCGATCAGCGCCGAGCGCATGGCCTCCTCGACGGACATCTCGATGGGAGTGATCCAGCTGCGCGGCACGAACAGGGTGTAGCCCCCGATCATGTAGCCCATGGGCAGGTACACCGCCACCCGGTCGCCGGGCAGAAAGCCGCTCGGCAGCCCCTGCAGATGGTGGCGCGTGACCAGGCCTACCACCTCCCATTCGGCGCCTGGGGGGCGCAGGATCACGACCTGCTGCGCCGCGGATTCGCGGCGTTGCGGGGAAAAATAGTCGGCAAACGTCTTGAGCGAGGCATAAATGCTCTTGACCACCGGCAGGTTGGTAAAGGGCAGCTCTACCCAGTCCAGCAGCCGGGCCGTGGCTTGTGTCGAGACCAGAAAGCCGACCACGAGCACCAGCGCAGCGGTCAGCAGCAGGCCCAGCCCGGGCACATAGAAGTCGCCGATCACCGGGCGCAGCAGCGACAGCGCGAGCTGCTCCGACCACACCACCAGCGCGGTCAGCAGGTACAGCGTGATGCCAATCGGCAGCAGGGCGAGCAGACCCCGCAGAAAGTATTGGGACAGACGTTTCATCGCAGCCGGGTGTAGCACGGATATGTGTCAGTCGGGCGACGCATCGGCGCGCCGCGACAGAGCCCATTGGTACAGCGCGTGCCGGGACGCGCCGGTGAGGGTGCTGGCCAGCCGCGCCGCGGTTTTGAGGGGCAGCTCTTGCAGCAGCACCTCGAGCGCGCGCGTGGCCTGCGCATCGAGCGCGTCCTCGCCGCGGGGGGGCGTCTCGTCCAGCGGGTGCACGACGAGCGTGAACTCGCCGCGTCGCCGCTGGGGGTCGGCCGCGAGCCACTGGCGCACCGCCGCGCACGGCAGGGTCACGATGTCTTCGAACTGTTTCGTCAGCTCGCGCCCGACGGTGACGGGGCGCTCGCCCAGTTCGGCCAGTTCGGCCGCCAGCGTATCGATGCGGTGCGGTGCCTCCAGCAACACCAGGCCCGTATCGCTGTGGCGCCAGCGCTGCCAGGCACGCGCGCGCGCCGCGCCTTTGGGGGGCAAAAAACCCACCACGGTGACGGTGCCCGCCGCGATGCCCGCCACACTGAGCAATGCGGTGACGCTGCTGGCACCGGGCACGGGCACGGTGCGCAGCCCGGCCCGGCGCACCGCGGCGCACAGGCGCGCCCCGGGGTCGCTCAAGCCCGGGGTGCCCGCGTCGCTGACGTAGGCGATGCGCTCGCCCCGCTGCAGCCGCGCGACGATGGTCTCGGCCGCGCGCGCCTCGTTGTGTTCGTGCACCGCCAGCAATGGCGCTTGCAGACCGTATGCCTGCAGCAGCCGTGCCGAGTGGCGCGTGTCCTCGCAGGCCACGGCATCGACCAGGCGCAGCACGTGCAGGGCGCGCAGGGTGATGTCGGCCAAGTTGCCGATTGGCGTGGCCACGACGTACAAGGTGCCGGCGGGATAATGCTGGGATGCGGCCAGCCGTCCGAGGGCATCCCCCGACGAGGGGTCGATGGCAGGCGTGGCGGCAGGCGCGGCAAGGGTATTCACGATGGCGACTCACGACAATCGACGATCGGCGCCGGTCCGCCCAGGCGGCAAGGCGCGCGGCGACGCTGCCGAAGCGCGGGCCCTGCAGTACCTGCAGTCGCATGGGCTGCGGTTGGTACAACGCAACGTGCGCAGCCCGGGCCGCGGCGGCGGCGAGGTCGATCTCATTATGGCCGAGGCTGACGGCACGCTGGTGTTCGTCGAGGTGCGTCAGCGCACGCGCGCCGATCACGGCGGGGCGGCGGCCAGTGTCGGCTGGGTCAAGCAGCGTCGCATCGTTTTTGCCGCGCGCCATTTTTTGGCCCGCTTGTCACACGTGCCGCGGTGCCGGTTCGACGTCGTGGTGATCGACGGGGAACTGGAGGGGCCCGAGCCGCCTCGCATCGAATGGTTGCGCGGCGCTTTCGATGCCACTGGCTGGGACTGACGCCGCAACCCGATAAGATTGCCCCCCATGCTTTTGCACCGCATCCAGCAACACCTCGTCGACGGCGCCGATTTGCAGTACCAGTGCGCGCAGGCCGTGGGCCCGGCGCTGGAGGCGGCGGTGGGCGCCCTGCTGGCCAGCCTGACCGCGGGCGGTAAGGTGCTGGTGTGGGGTACGGGCGTGTCGGCCGCACTGGCACAGTCGTTCGTCGCCCAGATGGTGGGACGCTTCGAGCGCGAGCGTCCCGAGCTGGCGGCGCTGGCGCTGGGGGTCGATGCGGCCCTCACGACCTCGGTGCCCATGGGCGCACCGCCCGGCGCCTCGCCCATCGTGCGTCAGTTGCGCGCGTTGGGCCTGCCCGGTGATACCCTTTTGGTCATTTCGGCCGTCCCCGACGCGCCCGATGCGCTGGCGGCGATCGAAGCCGCGCACGAGCGCGAGATGACCGTGGTGCTGCTGGCCAGTGCGCGGCCTGGTGTGCTGGCCGATGTGCTGCGGCCGACCGACGTCCTGGTCGCAGTGCCGACCGAGCGACCGGCGCGCGTGCACGAGGCACACCTGGTGGCGCTGCATGCCATCGGCGACGCCATCGACGTGCAATTGTTGGGTGAAGAAACCGAAGCGGAGATCCTCGAACCATGACAAAATTTTCGATACCGCGCAGGTCTTGGGCTTGCCGATTTGCACTGGCCGCATGTGCCGCCGCTGTCGGTCTGGTACCGCTGACAGGTTGCGCCCCACTGGTAGTGGGCGCCGCCGTGGGCGGCACGGTGCTGGTGGCCACCGATCGCCGCACCAGTGGTGCCCAGCTCGAAGATCAGGCCATCGAGCTCAAGGCCGCCAACCGGCTGCGCGAGGCATTGGGCGAGCGCGGCCGCATCAACGTCACCAGCTTCAACCGGCGTGTGCTGCTGACCGGCGAGATTGCCAGCGAGGCCGATCGCCAGACGGCGTTGCGCGTCGTGCAGGGCGTTGAAAATGTCGTGGCCGTGGTCGATGAGTTGGCGGTCATGGGGTCACCGTCGCTGAGCGCGCGTTCCGCCGACGCGTTGGTGACGGCACGGGTCAAGGCCGCGCTGCTCGACGCCAAGGACCTGCAGGCCAACGCGTTCAAGGTCGTGACCGAGCGCGGCACCGTCTATCTGATGGGGCTGGTGACGCAGCGCGAGGCCAACCGCGCCGCCGAGGTGGTGCGCACCGTGCCCGGTGTGCAGCGCGTCGTGCGGGTGTTCGAAATCATCAGCGAGGCCGATCTGGCGCGGTTGCAGCCGTCCCCGCCCCCGCAAAACACCCCGGCCACGCCGCCCCAGTGACGCCCGGCGGGCGGATCGGTGGGTTTCAGCGCAGGCGCCGGATCAGGCTGGACGTGTCCCAGCGGCCGCCACCCATTTGCTGGATATCGCCGTAAAACTGGTCCACCAGCGCCGTCACGGGCAGACGCGCGCCGTTGCGGCGCGCCTCCTGCAGCACGAGCGCGAGGTCTTTGCGCATCCAGTCCACGGCAAAACCAAAGTCGAAGCGGTCCTCGACCATGGTCTTGCCCCGGTTGTCCATCTGCCAGCTCTGGGCGGCGCCCTTGCCGATCACGTCCAGCACCAGTGGCATGTCCAAGCCAGCGCGCTGCCCGAAGGCGATGGCTTCGGCCAGTCCCTGCACCAGACCCGCGATGCAAATCTGATTCACCATCTTGGCCAACTGGCCGGCACCGCTGTCGCCGATGCGCGTGACCGCGCGTGCGTAGGCAGCGATGACCGGGCGGGCGCGCTCGAACGCCTGCACATCGCCGCCGCACATGACGGTGAGCACGCCATTTTCGGCCCCTGCCTGACCGCCGGAGACGGGCGCGTCGATGAAGTGCAAGCCCCGCGCGCGCGCTTGCGCGTCGAGTTCGCGCGCCACTTCGGCCGACGCCGTCGTGTGATCGACGAAGATCGCCTCGGGCGCCATGCCGGCGAAGGCGCCGTGCTCACCCAGCGTGACCTGGCGCAGATCGTCGTCGTTGCCGACGCAGGCAAAGACCAGCGCGGCCCCGGCGGCGGCCTCGCGCGGCGTCGCTGCTGCGGCGACACCCAGGTGTCGGAAGGCCTGCACGAATGCCTGCGCCTTGGATGGGGTGCGGTTGTAGACCGTCACGCGGTGGCCGGCCAGCGCCAGGTGCGCCGCCATCGGGTAGCCCATGACGCCCAGTCCCAAAAAGGCGACACGATGCGAGGCGATGGGTTCGTAGCTGGGTTTGGGTTGAACGGTCGGGGACATGGGGTGGGGGTCAGACGATTTGCAAGTGTTCGGTGCCGGCCGCCAGGTCGCTGTTGCGGGCGCGCTGGCTCTCCAGCTTGATGCGCAGCTTGATGTCGTTTTGCGAGTCGGCGTTGCGCACCGCGTCTTCGTAGGAAATCTGGCGCGCCTCGAAAGCATCGAACAGCGCTTGGTCGAAGGTTTGCATCCCGACCTCGGTGCTGCGCTTCATCACTTCCTTGATCTCGTGGATCTCGCCCTTCATGATGAGGTCAGCGATCAGGGCGCTGTTGAGCAGCACTTCGACGATGGCCACGCGCCCCTTGCCATCCTCGCGTGGCAGCAGTCGCTGTGCCACCATGCCGCGTAGGTTGAGCGAGACGTCCTTGAGCAATTGCGCGTGACGGTCCTGCGGGAAGAAGTTGATGATGCGCTCCATCGCCTGGTTGGCGCTGTTGGCGTGCAGCGTGGCCAGGCACAGGTGGCCGGTTTCGGCAAACGCGATCGCGTGCTCCATGGTTTCGCGGTCGCGGATCTCGCCCATGAGGATGACGTTGGGTGCCTGCCGCAGCGAGTTCTTGAGCGCGATTTCCCAGTTGTCGGTGTCGATGCCGATCTCGCGCTGGGTGACGATACAGTTTTTGTGGGTGTGGACGAACTCCACCGGATCCTCGATGGTGACGATGTGCTCGTGCGTGTGCTCGTTGCGCCAGTCGACCATCGCCGCCAGTGTGGTGGATTTGCCGGTGCCCGTGCCGCCGACAACGATGCAGATGCCGCGCTTGGCCAGCGCCAGCTGCTTGAGGACCTGCGGCAGGCCGAGTTCGTCGATGGTCGGGATGCGCGACGGGATGGTGCGCAACACCAGCCCCACCTTGCCCATTTGCACGAAGGCGTTGACGCGAAAGCGCCCGATGCCGGCCGGCGCGATGGCGAAGTTGCACTCCTTGGTGCGCTCGAACTCGGCCGCCTGCTTGTCGTTCATGATGGCGCGCGCCAGCGCCTGTGTGTGTTGGCCCGTCAGTGGCTGCGGCGACACGCGCGTGATGGCCCCGTCGACCTTGATCGCCGGCGGGAAGTCGGCCGTCAGAAACAGGTCGCTGCCGTTGCGGCTGATCAGCAGCCGCAGCAGTTCGTGGATGAAGTTGCTTGCTTGATCGCGTTCCATGGCGCGCTCCTGGCCGGCAGGCCGTCAGACGGGGAAATTGTCCGGGATCTTGGCTTTGCTGCGCGCTTCCTGGGCCGTCACCACGTTGCGCCGCACCAGTTCGATGAGTGCCTGGTCCAGCGTCTGCATGCCGTGCTGCTGCCCGGTCTGGATGGCCGAGTACATCTGCGCCACCTTGTTTTCCCGGATCAGGTTGCGGATGGCGGGCGTGCCCACCATGATCTCGTGCGCGGCCACCCGGCCTTTGCCATCGGCCGTCTTGAGCAGGGTCTGCGAGATCACCGCCACCAGCGACTCGGACAGCATGGTGCGGATCATGTCCTTTTCTTCGGCCGGGAACACGTCCACGATACGGTCGACGGTTTTGGCCGCGCTCGACGTGTGCAGGGTGCCGAAGACAAGGTGACCGGTTTCGGCGGCGGTCATCGCCAGCCGGATGGTCTCCAGGTCACGCATTTCACCCACCAGGATCACGTCCGGGTCTTCGCGCAGTGCCGAGCGCAGCGCAGCCGAGAACGAGTGGGTCATGGGCCCAACCTCGCGCTGGTTGATCAGGCACTTCTTGGGTTCGTGCACGAATTCGATCGGATCCTCGATCGTCAGGATGTGCCCGGCGTCGTTTTCGTTGCGGTGGTTGACCATGGCCGCCAGCGTGGTCGATTTGCCCGAGCCGGTGGGCCCGGTGACCAGCACCAGCCCGCGCGGCTTCATGGCCAGGTCGGCGAAGATGCGCGGGCAGTTCAAGTCCTCCAGCGTCAACACCTTGGAGGGAATGGTGCGAAACACGGCAGCGGCACCGCGGTGCTGGTTGAACGCATTGACCCGAAAGCGCGACAGCCCCGCGATCTCGAACGAGAAGTCGCACTCCAGGAACTCCTCGTACGCCTTGCGCTGGGCATCGGTCATGATGTCGTACACCATGCCGTGCACCTGTTTGTGGTCCAGCGGCTCGACATTGATGCGCCGCACGTCGCCGTGCACCCGTATCATCGGCGGCAGGCCCGCCGATAGGTGCAAGTCCGATGCCTTGTTTTTGACCGCGAAGGCCAGCAGTTGTGTCACATCCATTTGTCCCCATTATGGCAACGATCGCCGCCAACCTCCAAGCCGTGCGTGCGCGCATCCAACAGGCCTGCCTGCGCCATGGGCGCGATCCGGCGTCGGTGCGGCTGCTGGCCGTCTCCAAGACGTTTGGTCCCGACGCCGTTGCCGAGGCCCACGCGGCCGGACAGCGCGCCTTCGGCGAAAACTATGTGCAAGAGGGTGTGGCCAAGATCGATGCCGTGCGCGCGCGTGGCATCGAGGGGCTGGAGTGGCACTGCATCGGGCCGCTGCAGAGCAACAAGACGCGGCTCGTGGCCGAGTCGTTCGATTGGGTGCAGTCGATCGATCGGCTCAAGATCGCCCAGCGCCTGAGCGAGCAGCGCCCGGCGCACCGGCCGCCGCTGCAGGTGTGCCTGCAGGTCAACGTCGATGGGGCGGCCACGAAGGCCGGTGTGGCGCCGCACGAGGCGCTGGCGCTGGCGCGCGCGGTGGTGGCGCTGCCGCGCTTGCGGCTGCGTGGCCTGATGGCCATCCCCGACCCGCAACCCACGCCCACCGCGATGCGGGCGGTCTTTGCGCGCGTGGCAGCGCTGTTTGCCGAGGTTCGTGCGGGCCTGGGCAACCCAGACGGGTTCGACACCCTCTCGATGGGGATGAGCGACGATCTGGAGGCCGCCATCTCCGAAGGCAGCACGATGGTGCGGGTCGGCAGTGCCATCTTCGGTCGCCGACCGCCGCCCACCGAGCCGCGGTAATGCGGGAGCTCGGGATCGCGTACCGCCCCCGCGTGGCGTGATCAGGTCAGCGTCATCAGACTCGCATTGCCGCCCGCCGCGGCGGTGTTGGTGCTGACGCTGCGCTCGGCAAGCAACCCGGGCGGCAGGGTGTCCGCTCCTTGCCACGCTTGAACCGGGATGACCGGGCCGACACGGACTGCGATCCGCTGCTGCACGTCGATCAGCGCGCTCGCATCCCCGTCGAACAGCACGGCGTCGAAGTCGCTGGCCCCGTCCTCGGTCGGCTCCCCACCCGTGGCGCGCACCCGCGCTTGCATGGCTTGGCGCACGCTGGCGTCGCTGGCCACGCACAGCACGCGCTGGCGGGGCAGCAGCCGGTATTCGTCGCGCTGCCCAGTGGGGCCACGCAGCAGCAGCGGCGTGCGCCAGTCCTCGGGTTGTGGCGCGCCCGCAAACGCCAGGGCGCGTGTCACGGCATCCGCGGGGGCGCGTGCCAGCAGCCGGTACAGATACAGGGGGCCGCCTGCCTTCGGTCCGGTGCCCGACAGCCCCTCGCCGCCGAATGGTTGCACGCCCACCACGGCGCCCACCATGTTGCGGTTGACGTAGTGATTGCCCGCGCGCACGGTGTGGGTCAGGTGCTCGATGGTCTCGTCGATGCGGCTGTGCACGCCAAACGTCAGTCCGTAGCCGGTGGCGTGGATGGCCTCGACGAGCTCGCCCAGTTGCTCGCGTCGCCAGCGCACCACGTGCAGCACGGGGCCGAAGACCTCGCGCGTGGGCAACGTGAGTCCAGGCAGCTCGATCACGGTGGGCGGCACGAAGGTCCCGGCCCCTGCCTGCGGTGGCAGCGGGACTTGCCACACCGGGTAGCCGCGCGCGCGCATCGCCTCGATATGGCGCAGGATGCCGTCGCGCGCTGCCGCGTCGATGACCGGCCCGACATCGGTGGCCAGCCGCCCCGGGTCGTCCACGCGCAGCTCGGCCATCGCGCCGCGCAGCATGGTCAGGATGCGGTCGGCCGCCTCCTCTTGCACGCACAGCACGCGTAGGGCCGAGCAGCGCTGCCCCGCGCTGTCGAAGGCGGAGGTGAGGACGTCTTGCACCACCTGCTCCGGCAGGGCCGAGGTGTCGACCACCATGGCGTTTTGGCCGCCCGTCTCGGCCACCAGCGGCACGGGTCGCACGCGGCCGTCCGGGTCGCGCGCCACCCGCTGGGCCAGCGAGCGCTGCAGCAGCCGCGCGACCTCGGTGGAGCCGGTGAACAGCACGCCCGCCGTCGCCGGGTCGGCCACCAGCGCCGCGCCCACCGTCTCGCCCGCGCCCGGCAGCAGTTGCAACACGTCGCGCGGCACCCCTGCGTCGTGCAGCCACGCGGTCATGCGCGCGGCGATCAGGGGCGTTTGCTCCGCCGGTTTGGCCACCACGGGGTTGCCCGCGGCCAGTGCGGCCGCAATCTGGCCGGTGAAGATCGCCAGCGGAAAGTTCCACGGGCTGATGCAGACCACGGGGCCGAGGACGGGCGCGTCGGCTGGCCAATGGGCGTCGGTGATTTGGGCGGCGTAGTAGCGCAAGAAGTCGATCGCCTCGCGGACCTCGGCCACGGCGTTGGCGGCGGTCTTGCCCGCTTCGCGCATCAGCAGGGCCACGCAGCCCGGCAGATCGGCTTGCAGCCGGTCGGCGGCGGCGCGCAACACCGCCGCACGCTGCGCGGGCGGCGTGTGGGCCCAGGTGGCCGCGGCCCGCGCGGCGGCGTGCAGGGCCGTGCGCGCATCGTCCGCGCTGGCTTCGTGGACCACCCCGACGACGTCGGCGTGGCGCGCGGGGTTGCGCACCGTGCGCGCGGGGCCGCTGGGGGTGGCCCCATCGGCCAGCAGCGCCTGCGCCTGCAGCGGCGCACGGCGGCTGTCGGTGAGCGCTTGTTGCAGCATGGCCAGTGCGGCCTCGTCGGCCAGATCCAGCCCGGCGCTGTTGGCCCGCGCGCCGCCGTAGAGTGCCGCCGGGGCGGGAATGTGGGGGTGCGGTCGGCCGACTTGCCCCTCGGCCGCGGCCCACGCCTGCACGGTGGCCACCGGATCTTCGGTCAGTGCCTCCAACGGAATGGCCGGGTCGGCGACGCGGTGCACGAACGAGGTGTTGGCGCCGTTTTCCAGCAGCCGCCGCACCAAATAGGCCAGCAGCGTCTCGTGGGTACCCACCGGCGCGTAGATGCGGCACGGCCGTCCCAGACCGCCCGCGCTGGGCGGCGCGACGACCTGCTCGTACAGCGGCTCGCCCATGCCATGCAGGCACTGAAACTCGTACTGCTGCGGGTGCCACGTCGAGGGATCGGCCATCTCGTGGATGGCGGCGAGCGTGTGCGCGTTGTGGGTGGCAAACTGCGGAAACACCGCGTCGGGTGCCGCCAGCAGCCGGCGTGCGCACGCCAGGTAGGACACGTCCGTGTACGCTTTGCGGGTATAGACCGGGTAGTCCAGGCCGTCGAGTTGCGCGCGCTTGATTTCGCTGTCCCAATACGCGCCCTTGACCAAGCGCACCAGCAGCCGGTGGCCGCTGCGTCGCGCCAGCGCGATGACATGGTCCACCACCGCCGGGGCACGCTTCTGATAGGCCTGGATGACGAAGCCGATACCGTTCCAGCCCGCCAGGGTCGGCTCGTGGCACAGGCGCTCGAGCAGGTCGAGCGAGAGTTCGAGCCGCTCGCTTTCCTCGGCGTCGATGTGCAGGCCGATATCCACGGCACGCGCGGCCTGCGCCAGCGCCAGCAGGCGCGGGTAGAGCTCCTCCATGACGCGAGCATATTGCGCGCGGCTGTAGCGCGGGTGCAAGGCCGACAGCTTGATCGACACGCCGGGGCCGTCGATGACGCCTCGGCCCGCGTTGGCCGCGCCGATCGCGTCGGTCGCGTGGCGGTAGGCCTCGAAATAGCGCTGTGCGTCGTCGGCGGTCAACGCCGCTTCACCCAGCATGTCGTAGGAGTAGCGAAAGCCCTGCGCCTCGCGCCGCTGCGCACGGCGCAGGGCGCCTTCGATCGTCTCGCCCATGACGAATTGTTCGCCCATCAGGCGCATGGCCAGATCCACCCCTTGGCGCACCAGCGGCTCACCACCACGGCGCAGCAGCCGCGCCAGCGCGCTGCCCAGCCCATCTTCGCTGTGGGTGGCGGTGAGTTTGCCCGTCAGCAGCAGGCCCCAGGTGGCGGCGTTGACGAACAGCGATGGGCTGCGGCCCAGGTGCGCACGCCAATCGCCGCGGCCGATCTTGTCGCGGATGAGCGCGTCGCGCGTGGCGGCGTCCGGGATGCGCAGCAGGGCCTCGGCCAGACACATCAGGGCCACGCCTTCCTGGGAGGACAGCGCGTACTCCTGCAGCAGCGCTTGCACCAGCCCCTCCCGTCCCGCCTGGGGTGCCCGGGCGCGCAGCGCACCGGCGAGCCGTTGGGCCAGGGCGGCGACCCGCTCGCGCTGCGCATCGGGCAGGTGGGCCAGCTCCAGCAGGGCGGGCAGCAACGCGGTCTCGGCTGCCCGGTGGCGTGGCGGCAGCGCGCGCATGGTGTCGGCGCGCGGCCACGTGGGGGGCGAAAAGGGCGGCTGCACCCAGTCGGGTACGGGTGACAAAGATTCGCGGTGCGCGTTCATGGTTCGGCTTCCGAGGCTAATATTGCGAAAGTTTGCAGCCGATAATTCCGAATAGGATTTCTTTTTTTGGCGATGGAGTAGTGAAAATGTCGGAAGTGACGGGCGCCGCTCGACCCCTGCACGAGCTCGACCGCATCGACCTGCGCATCCTGGATGTACTGCAGCGCGACGGGCGCATCACGAATCTGAAGTTGGCCGAGGCGGTGGCGTTATCGCCGACGGCGGTCCTGGCACGGGTGCAGCGCCTGACGCGCGAGGGCTACATCCTGGGGTACGAGGCGCGGCTCGACCCGGCAAAGCTCGGTGCCGGGCTGTTGGTGTTCGTGGAGGTGCTGCTCGATCGCACCACCCCCAACGTGTTCGAACAGTTCAAGGCTGCGGTGCAAGCGGCCCCCCAGGTGCTGGAGTGCCACATGGTGGCGGGTGGCTTCGACTACCTGGTCAAGACGCGCGTGGCCGATATGGCCGACTACCGCCGCTTTGCGGGCGACGTGCTGTGGCAGCTGCCCGGCGTGCGCGAGACGCGCACCTATGCCGTCATGGAGGAGGTGAAACATACCCACCGCCTCCCGCTGTTGCGGTAGGCGCGGTGGGTACGGGTGCCCTCAAGCCGCGCGGCGCAGCGCGGCCCGGCGCGCGCGCAGCGTGCCGAACAGGTCTTTCGGGTCGTCGAGGGTGGGGATCAAATCCAACGTCTCGCCCAGTCCCAGGCGCTGCGCGGTCTCGTACACGAAGCACAAGGCCGAATAATCCTCCAGCGCGAAGCCGACCGAATCGAACACGGTCACGTCCTGCGCGCTTTGGCGTCCCGGGGCGCGCTGGGTCAGCACTTCCCACAGCTCGGTGACCGGAAAATCGGGCGGCAGTTGCTGGATGTCCCCCTCGATGCGGGTCTGGGGGGCGTACTCGACGAACACGCGGCCCATGCGCAACACATCGGCGTGAAGCTCGGTCTTGCCCGGGCAGTCCCCGCCGACCGCGTTGATGTGCATGCCGGGCTCGATCATTTCTGGTGTCAGGATGGTGGCGTTGGTCTTGTCGGCGGTGACGGTGGTGACGATGTCTGCGCCCCGCACCGCTTCGGCCGTGCTGGTACAGCGCGTCAGCACCAGGCCGCTGTCGTGCAGGTTGGCCACGAGTTTGTCGGTGGCGGCGGGGTCGGTGTCGAACAGGCGCAGCTCGGTGATGCCGAGCAGGTGCTGGAACGCCAGCGCCTGAAACTCGGCCTGCGCACCGTTGCCGATCAGCGCCATCACCCGGCTGTCGGGGCGCGCCAGGGCTTGCGCGGCGAGCGCCGACATGGCCGCGGTGCGCAGCGCGGTGGTCAGCGTTAGTTCGCTCAGCAGCAGTGGCGCGCCGGTGCGCACGTCGGCCAGTACGCCGAATGCCATCACCGTGGGCAGCCCGTCGCGCGTGTTTTTGGGGTGGCCATTGACGTATTTGAAGCTGTAGCGCACGGTGTCGGCGATCGGCATCAGTTCGATGACGCCGACGTCCGAATGGTTGGCCACGCGCGCCGTTTTGTCGAAGTCGCTCCACCGGCAAAAATCGGCGCGGACGCGCTGGGCGATGTCACGAATGCTCTGCGCCACGCCAACCGTCTGCACCAGCCGCACCATGGTCGGTGCGCTGATGTAGCGGGTGGCGATGCGGGGCGTCAGCGGGAAAGGGGTGGTCATGCGGGTCTCCAGTCGTGTCGGTGTGCGGCTCCTCGGGAGCGGGAGCGCTGCGTGTACCCCGCAGTGTGCGCCAGACGCCTGTCAAAGTAAAACGTCAAAACGTTGACGTTTCGTTGGTAGGTTGACGAAATGCCAAAGATCGATTGTCAATATGTCAGAATGCGAGCACGATGGACGAGATCGACCAAGCCCTCATCGCGCTGCTGCGCCGCAACGCTCGCCTGAGCGTCGCCGATTTGGCCTACAAACTGAACGTCTCGCGCGGCACCGTGACCAACCGCATGCGCAAGCTGGAAGACGCGGGCGTCATCCTCGGCTACACGGTGCGCCTGCGCCCCGAGGCCGAGCCCGAGCGCATCCGCGCCTGGATGAGCGTGCTGGTCGAGGGCAACCAGACGCGTGCGGTGATCGCCAGCCTGCTGGGCGAGCCGGGGGTGGTGAAATTGCACGACACCAACGGTCGCTGGGACTTGCTGGCCGAGCTGGAGGCGCTGTCCATGCACGAGCTGTCAGACATCCTCGAGCGCATCCGGCTGATCAAGGGCATCCACAGCACCGAGACCAGCATCCACCTGCGCACGTACCGTTGAGGGCGTCGGTGCAGCCCAGCGGCGCCGGTCGCTACAGGGCCGCGGTGGCGACGATCTCGATCTTCCACTCGGGCCGCGCTAGGCGCGCTTGCACCGTGGCGCGCGGCGGCGTGTGCCCCGTGGGCACCCACGCGTCCCAGGCGCGGTTCATGCCGTCGTAGTCCGCCAGGTCGGCCAGAAAAATCTGCACCATCAGCAGCCGCGTTTTGTCGGTGCCCGCGCGTGCCAGCAGGGCGTCGATCATGCCCAGCACCTGACGCGTCTGGCCTTCGATGTCTTGGGTCGGATCGTCGGGCACCTGCCCCGCCAAATAAACCGTGCCGTGGTGGATGGCCATCTCGGACAAGCGCGGTCCGACGTCGAAGCGTTGCACCATGGTTGAATCCTTCATCAGGGAGGGGTTGAACCGGGGCTGGCACGCCGGGTCTGCGCCGCCAGCGCGCATCGAGCCGCGGCCAAGTCCCAGCCGGCCCAGCCGCAGCTCTTGGAAAAATGGGGCCATCGTGACATGCCACCCGCTGCCAGGCGGGGGTTTCGCACACCACATCGGCCAGTGTGGGCAATGCAGTGACGTCGATTCCTGCCTGCAGCAGATCGCCGGCCTCGTGGTCCGCGTCGCGGGTGTCCACCAACAGGGTGCCTGTCGCGGCCACGTGCCGACAAACCGTTGGTGCCCATTCCACCATGCGGGGGGTGAAAGCCCCCACTGCCACCACAAAGGCGTCGGGCCGGGGCGCGGTGTGCAGCACGACCGTGTGGGCGGGCGTACAGCTAACAACCAGTGGGCAGTCCGCCAATGCGGCGTTGGCATCGTCCACGTGCCGCGCTTGCAGTCCCAAGGACCGGGCATGACGCACCAAGGCGTCCGCACTGGCGGCGCTGCGGGAGGCAATGTGCGCTTCACGCACGCCCAAGCCAACGGCAAACGCCTCGAGGTGGGCGCGGCCTTGTACCCCGGCTCCCACGATCAGTAGCGGGCCCTGCGGCTTGGGCGCGAGCCGACGCGCCGCCAACAGCGATACCGCCGCCGTGCGCCGTGCGGTGACGGTGGGGCCGTCCAGCACCAGGCGTCGGCGGCCATCGCGCGCATCGAACACCAGGACGTCGCCTTGGATCGTGGCCAGCCCGCGCGAGGGGTTGTCGGCGACGAACGTGATGAGTTTGGTGATGGCGACCGTCTCATCGAACGCCGGCATCACGAACAGACTACCGCCTGCCGCGAGTGTCAGCACCTGGCGCGGCGGAACGGTGACGCGAGCGTCGCGCAGCACGGCCTCGATGGTGTCCGCCAAGCTGGGATAGGGCAAGGCGTCGGCCGTGGCGCGCGGGTCGAGCCAAACGGGTGATGTCATGGGCTGGGGTGGGTGGCATCCGGCGCGGTGGTGGCGTGACCCGACGGCGCCGCCAACGGCAGGGTGAACGCGAACGTGGCACCCTGCTCGGGCTGGCTCTCCGCCCAGATGCGGCCGCCGTGGCGCTCGATGATGCGGCGGCACAGCGCCAGGCCGATACCCGTGCCTTCGAAGTCCTGCGGGCGGTGCAGGCGCTGAAAGACACCGAACAAGCGCTCGGCCCGCGCGGGGTCGAAGCCGACGCCGTTGTCGCGCACCCAGAATACGGCTTCGCGAGTGCCATCGGACGCATCGCGTACCTCGCCCCCTGCCGTGATGATGGCGGGCTGGCGCGGGCGGCTGTATTTGAACGCATTGCCCAGCAGGTTGTCCCAGACCTGGGACAGCAGCAGGGGGTCGCCCTCCACCGCAGGTAAACCGGCGGGC
>NZ_CALIND010000169.1:0-3549 GCF_938045175.1 uncultured Tepidimonas sp. | reverse complement strand
GGGTGCGGCCCAGGTCTTTGCGCGCCAGGGTGTAGAGCAGCACCGCCGCCAGCACGAACGGCAGTGCGCGCCGCAGCGCCTCGGGCGACACCACCGTCACCACCCACGCCCCCAGCCATGCCGCCAGCGCACACACCCCCGCTGCGGGCAGCAACGCCGACCAGCGCAGGGGCACGCGCCGGGCATAGCGCCACGTGGCGGTCGCCGTACCCCACATCGAAGCGCTTTTGTTGGTGCCCAGCAAGGTGGCGGGCGGCGCATGCGGAAAGGCCGCAAACAGCGCCGGCACCAGAATCAGGCCGCCGCCGCCCACGATCGAATCGACGAACCCCGCCAGCAACGAAGCCGCTGTCAAAACCAGCCATTCCATCCCCCCGATTGTGGCGCCTGCCGCCCACCCAGGCGGCCGCGTCGCGTCGCCCGTTTGACGACCCCCTGCCCGACTGGCGGTCACGCTGGTCGAAAAAAGGCCCGGGTGCTTGGCGCAACCCGGGCCACGAGCCCTAGGAGAGACGCGAGGCAGATGAAGCCGTGGCGTCGTCAGCGGTTGTAGGCCGACTCGCCGTGGTAGGTGATGTCCAGACCCTCGCGCTCTTCCTCTTCGGTCACGCGCAGACCGATGACCATGTCCACGATCTTGTAGGCGATGAAGGCCACCACCGACGACCACACCATGGTGATGACGACACCCTCGGCCTGAACCAGGAGCTGGCTGGCGATGCTGAAGTCCTCGGCACCCGTGCCGCCCAGCCCCGGCGCGGCAAACACCCCTGTCAGCAGCGCACCGACGATGCCGCCGACCCCGTGCACACCGAACACGTCCAGCGAATCATCGGCACCGAGCATCTTCTTGAGGCCCGTCACGCCCCACAGGCACACGAAGCCCGCCACCAAACCGATGACGATGGAACCCATGGGCCCGACCGAACCGCACGCCGGGGTAATGGCCACCAACCCCGCCACCGCCCCAGATGCCGCGCCCAGCATGGACGCCTTGCCCTTGTGCAGCGCCTCGCCGATCGACCAGGCCAGCACGGCCGCTGCGGTGGCCAGCAGCGTGTTGAGGAACGCCAGCGCGGCACCGGCGGTGGACTCCAGGTTGGAGCCCGCGTTGAACCCAAACCAGCCCACCCACAGCAGCGAAGCGCCCACCATCGTCAGCGTCAGGCTGTGCGGGGGCATGGCCTCGCGACCATAGCCGATACGCTTGCCCAGCAGATAGGCGCCGACCAGACCCGCCATGGCGGCATTGATGTGCACCACGGTGCCACCGGCAAAATCCAGCGCACCCTTGTCCAACAAATAACCGCCAGGCCCCCACACCATGTGCGCGATCGGCAGGTAGCTGAACGTGAACCACAGCGCGCTAAACAGCAGCACCGCGCTGAACTTGATGCGCTCGGCAAACGAGCCGACGATGAGCGCACAGGTGATGCCCGCGAAAGTGGCCTGGAATGCAACGAAGATCAGCTCCGGTAACTTGACGTTTTCGGTGAAGGTATCCGCCAATGACGCCGTGGTCACCCCCGCCAGAAAGACCTTGTCCAAGCTGCCGATGATGGCCCCCTCGCCCCCAAACGCCAGGCTGTAGCCGTAAATGGCCCACAGCACCGTGATGAGCGAAAACACCATCATCACCTGCATCAGCACCGACAGCATGTTCTTGCTACGCACCAGCCCGCCGTAGAACAGCGCCAGCCCAGGCAGCACCATCAGGACGACCAGCAGCGTGGCGGTCATCATCCAGGCCACGTCGCCCTTGTCGACCGTGACCGCCGCCGCAGCGGCAGCAGCGGGCTCGGCCGCCGCCGGTTCGGTCGCGGCGGGGGCGGGAGTAGGCGCCGCGGTCTCGGCCGCCGCGGGCGCGTCTTTGGGAGGCTCGGCACTCTGGGCCAGCGCGGCGCCAGCCCATACCAGCCCGATACCCAGGCACAGACTCAAGAGCAGTTTTTTCATGGGAATCCCCTCACGGTGATGGGTGTTGGATGGATGGGCGCGGCGTCAGAGCGCGTCGGCGCCCGTCTCGCCAGTGCGGATGCGGATCACTTGCTCAAGCGGGAAGACGAAGATCTTGCCGTCGCCGATCTTGCCGGTGCGGGCCGCAGACTCGATCGCCTCGATGACACGCTCGACCAGCCCGTCGGCCACGGCCGCCTCGACCTTGACCTTGGGCAGAAAATCGACGACGTACTCCGCGCCCCGGTAGAGCTCGGTGTGGCCCTTCTGGCGCCCAAAGCCCTTGACTTCGGTGACCGTGATGCCCTGCACGCCGATGGCCGACAGCGCTTCGCGCACCTCGTCGAGCTTGAAGGGTTTGATGATGGCGGTGACCAGTTTCATGGCAGTCCTTTCCTTGGGGTTGCTCACCTTTCCATTAGGCTCACCCATCCAAAGCACGACGCGTGCCAGCCTGCGCCGATGCCGCGCGCGGCCAGCACGCTCGTCGACCGGCTCGCCACCCATGGCATCATTGGCACCGAGCCATTCGCACGAGCGAGAGGGAGGGCGACAGGTCATGGGTCTATGCGTGGTGCACAGCCGTACCCTCGTGGGGTTGACGGCGCATCCGGTGCACGTCGAGGTGCACCTGGCCAACGGTTTACCCAGCTTCACGCTGGTTGGACTGGCCGATACCGAAGTCAAGGAAGCGCGCGAGCGCGTGCGCTCGGCGATCCAGAACAGTGGGCTGGAGTGGCCCTCGTCCAAGCGCATCACGGTCAACCTGGCGCCCGCCGATTTACCCAAGGAATCGGGTCGGCTCGACCTGCCCATCGCGCTGGGCATCCTGGCCGCCAGCGGCCAGCTCGATGCACAAGCCCTGCAGGGGTACGAATACGCGGGCGAACTCTCGCTCAGCGGCGCCTTGCGCCCCGTGCGCGGCGCGCTGCCCATGGCACTGGCCCTGCGCACCGAACACGCGCAGCGCCCGGCGGCCCCCACCCTGGTGCTGCCCGCGGGCAGCGCCGAGGAAGCCGCCCTCGTGCCCGGGGTCACGGTGGTGCGCGTGGCGCACCTGCGGGACGTGGTGCAGCGCTTCGCAGCGGGCGAGGGTCAGGCTGCCGACGACGCGGGTGGCTGGCAATTGGTGCGTGCTAGCACCACGTTGGTGCATACCGCACCCAGCGGCCCCGATCTGGCTGACGTCAAGGGGCAGGCGGCCGCGCGGCGGGCGCTGGAGGTCGCGGCAGCTGGCGGGCACAGCCTGCTGCTGTCGGGGCCGCCGGGTTCGGGCAAATCGATGCTGGCGCAGCGGCTGGCCGGACTGTTGCCCCCGTTGAGCGACGACGAGGCGCTGGAGGCGGCAGCCATCGCCTCGCTGGTCGGGCGCTTCGACCCACAGCGCTGGCGCCAGCGCCCCACCGCCGCCCCACACCACACGGCCAGTGCGGCGGCGCTGGTGGGCGGCGGCTCGCCACCACGCCCAGGGGAGATTTCGCTCGCCCACCACGGCGTGCTGTTTCTGGACGAGCTGCCCGAATATTCCCGTGCCGCGCTGGAGGCGCTGCGTGAGCCGCTCGAGACCGGCACGGTGCGCCTGTCGCGTGCAGC
>NZ_CALIND010000168.1:0-4597 GCF_938045175.1 uncultured Tepidimonas sp. | reverse complement strand
TGCGGCGCCTGGACCGGGGCCGAGGCCTTCGGCGTTACGCCCGATATCCTCAACTTCGCCAAGCAGGTCACCAACGGCGTGCAGCCGCTGGGCGGCGTGGTGGTGCGGCAGGAGATTTACGACACGTTCATGGCCGCGGGTGGGCCCGAGTACGCGCTCGAATTCCCGCACGGATACACCTATTCGGCGCACCCGGTGGCGTGCGCGGCCGGCTTGGCGTCGCTGCACCTGCTCGAGCGCGACGAGGCACTGGCGCGGGTGCGGGCGCTCGCCTCGGTGTTCGAGGAAGCCGTGCACAGCCTGCGCGGGGCCAGTCTGCATCTGACCGACATCCGCAACTATGGGCTCGCTGCCGGTCTGACGCTGGCGCCGGTGCCGGGCGAGCCGCTCAAGCGCCCGTTCGAGGTCGCCATGCGCATGTGGGCCAAAGGTTTTTATGTGCGCTACGGCGGCGACACGGTGCAGCTCGCGCCGCCGTTCATCAGCACCGAGGCGGAGATCCAGCGCTTGATCGATGCGCTGGGCGAGACGCTGCGCGAGCTGGCCTGAACCGCGCCGGGCGCGGCTGCTGCCTGGCGCCCGGTTTTATCGGGCACCCCCTCAGCGCTTGGTCAGCTTGAAGACGGCCGTGCTGGCCAACAGGTTGGGCAGGGTGCGCACCACCCGCCCGTCTTCCAGGCCGAAGGCGTCCTCGATGTGCAGGCCCAGGCGGCGTGCCAACACCTCGAAGTCGGCAAAGGTGCCGACGCGAATGTTGGGTGTGTCGTACCACTCGTAGGGCAGGCGCTTGGTTACCGGCATGCGCCCGGCCAGCACGCGCAACCGGTTGGGCCAGTGCGCAAAGTTGGGAAAGGCCACGATCGCGCTGCGCCCCACCCGTGCGGTTTCGCGCAGCATGGTTTCGACGTTGCGCAGGTGTGGCAGCGTGTCGATCTGCAGCACCACGTCGAAGCTGTCGTCGGCGAACGTCGACAGCCCTTCTTCCAGGTTGAACTGCAGCACGTCCAGCCCGCGCTTGAGACAGGCCAGCACGTGCGTATCGTCGATTTCGATGCCGTAGCCCGTGCAGCCGCGCGTCTCGCGCAAATGGGCCAACAGCGCGCCGTCGCCGCAGCCGAGGTCGAGCACGCGCGCCCCCGGCGGCACCAGGCTGGCGATGAGGTCTTGGGTCAGTCGATCGCTCATGGCTCAGGCTCCCGCGGCGGCACGGCGACTGTCCACGCGGTGCTGAAAATACGCCCGCACGGCAGCGTGGTAGCGCGCGTCATCCAGCAAAAAGGCGTCGTGTCCGTGGGGCGCGTCGATTTCGGCGTAGCTCACCGGTCGCCGGTTGTCCAGCAGCGCCTTGACGATCTCGCGGCTGCGCGCGGGGGAAAAGCGCCAGTCGGTGCTGAATGACACCAGCAAAAAGTTGGCGCGCGCGCGCGCCAGTGCCGCACTCAAGTCGCCCTCGAAGTCGCGTGCCGGGTCGAAGTAGTCCAGCGCGCGCGTGATCAGCAGATAGGTGTTGGCGTCAAAGTATTCGCTGAACTTGTCGCCCTGGTAGCGCAGGTAGCTTTCGATCTCGAACTCCACCTCCTGCGTGGTGTAGCGGTAGGCCAGCCGCTGCGCCGCCTCCACGTCACCCGCGCGCAGCGCCTCGGCCAGTGGGCGCAGGCGGCGGCCGAACTTCTCGTTCATGAGGTCGTCGCTGAGGTACGTGATGTGCCCGATCATGCGCGCGATGCGCAGGCCGCGCCGCGGTTTGGTGCCGTGGCGCAGGTAGTGACCGCCGTGGAAATCGGGGTCGGTGACGATGGCGCGCCGCGCCACCTCGTTGAAGGCGATGTTTTCGGCCGTCAGGTTGGGGGCGCTGGCGACGATGATGGCGTGGCGCACCCGCTCCGGGTATTGCAGCGTCCACGACAGCGCCTGCATGCCGCCCAGGCTGCCGCCCATGACGGCGGCCAGCCGGTCGATGCCCAGCGCATCCAGCAGCCGTGCCTGGGCGTCGACCCAGTCCTCCACGGTGACGACGGGAAAGTCGGCTCCCCACGGCTGCCCCGTGGTAGGGTTGACGTGCGTGGGGCCGGTGGAGCCGAAGCACGAGCCGATGTTGTTGACCCCGATGACGAAAAACCGGTCGGTGTCCACTGGCTTGCCCGGCCCCACCATGTTGTGCCACCAGCCTTCGCTCTTTGGGATGGGTTGTCCGTGCTCGTCGGCGTACTGGCCGGCCACGTGGTGGCTGGCGTTGAGTGCGTGGCAAATCAGTACCGCGTTGTCGCGGTCTGGCGACAGGGTGCCATAGGTCTCGTAGGCGAGCTCGAACGACGGCAGCACAGCGCCACTGCGCAGCGCGAGCGGCTCGGTAAACACATGGCGTTGTGGGGTAACGATCACGGTCTGGATTCCGGTTGTTGCGCCGTGACCGAGGGCTTGCGGGCCCGGCGCGGCGGCCGGACCTTCCTCTTTAGCGGTATTTGTTACGCGCCCGCAAGCGGGACTCAAATCGGCGCAGCGCGCAGTATAGCGGCAACCATGGGTTGCCGTGCGTGGTTGAGGTGTTGTTTCTGGCGCATCGACGCGGTGTTGGAGGTCGCCGATCGTCGAAAACCCGCCCCAAAACCCTTGACACAGCGCATAATGGGGGTGGCGAGTGTCCGCGACGCTCGCCAGTCGGGTGATCGGTTGGTTTCGCGTGCTGCAGTTGTCTTGTGTGCCGTCGGGGCTCCGTCGCTTTTCGTTCTCTCTCAGTGTGTTCTCAGGAGTCCCTCAAATGGGCAACAAGTTGTACGTCGGCAATCTTCCGTATTCTGTGCGCGACGGCGATCTCGAACAAGCCTTCAGCCAGTACGGTCAGGTGGCCAGCGCCAAGGTCATGATGGAGCGCGACACCGGCCGCTCCAAGGGGTTTGGCTTCGTCGAGATGGGCAGCGATGCCGAGGCGCAAGCGGCCATCTCTGGCATGAACGGGCAGTCCATGGGCGGTCGCAACCTCGTCGTCAACGAGGCGCGCCCGATGGAGGCGCGTCCCCCGCGCAGCGGCGGCTTCGGCGGCGGCCGCCGGGATGGGGGCGGCTACGGCGGTGGCGATGGCCAGTTCCGCAGCCCCTACGGTGGCCCGCGCCGCCGAGACGATCGCGGCGGCTACTGACCGCTGCTGCCAGTGTGCGCCGCCAGCGTGGCGCGCACTTGGCCGTCCAGCTCGGCCACGCCGGCGCGCTCGTCGTAGCGCATCCGGTCGCCCCGCAGGACGTCGGTACCGCGCGCAGTGCTTCGTGTGACGCGCACCGGTTGATCGGATTCCAGCAGCCGTTGCTGGGTATGCCACGTCAGCGTCTGGCCCTCCAGGGTCAGGCGGGGCGTGGCATTTCGTTTGGCGCCCGTGCCCACGGGGTCCCGCCACGGTTCGCGCACCACACGCACGTCTCCCTGCAAAAAATAGCGGGTGCGGTCGTCGTCGGTTTGCAGCGTGTGGGCACTGGCGTGCAGCCGGGTGCCTTCCTCGCGTGACAGCCGCTCCAGTTGCGCCTGCTCGACCTTGAGCGTCTGTGTGGCGGGGACGTGCTCCATCATGGTGCCGCGCAGCACCGTCTCCAGCGCGCCGTCGGCGGCGTAGCGGCGCAGGGTGAAGTGTTCCAACCGGTAGTCGGGCTGGCCAGCCGCCAGTGGCGTCTCTCCCTGGGCGGTGGGTGGCGGCAATTGCCGCACCACGCCATAGGTGATCACGGCCAGCGCACCCATCAACGCGACGGGCAGGTACAGCGACAGGCGATCCCAGACGCCATGCCAACGCGGGGCCTGCAGCGGGGGCGATGCCGACCGTGGGGTCATGGCAGGGTTTCGGCCAACAAGCTTGCGTAGTGGCCCGTGGCCACCAGCAGCAGGTCACAAAACTCACGCGCGGCCCCATGCCCGGCCGCAGCTCCGGTGACGTGGTGCACGCGCGCGCGCACCTCCGCGTGCGCCGTGGGGGGCGCGGCGGCAAAGGCACAGCGTGTCAGTACCGGCAAATCGGGCCAGTCATCGCCAATGGCGGCCGCTTGCGACCAGGTCAGCCCCAGTTCCTCCAGTATCGCTTGTGCCGCGGGTCCTTTGTCTTCGGTGCCGTAGCGCACGTGGCGCACGCCCAGCGCGTCCAGCCGCTTGCGCAAGGCGGGCGAGTCGCGCCCGGTGACGACGGCAGGCTCGATGCCGGCGCGGCGCAGCAGCTTCAGACCGTGGCCATCCAGGCTGGAGAAGCGCTTGAGCATCTCACCCTCGGCGCCGTAATACAGGCCGCCGTCGGTCAGTACGCCGTCGACGTCGAAAAACGCCACCCGCACGTCCTGCGCTCGCAGCAGTATCTCGGGGGCGAAGGTCAGCACCGGTCGTGTCATCAGATCACCTTGGCGCGCATCAGGTCGTGGTGGTTCAAGGCGCCCACCAGTCGTCCTGCCTCGTCGACCACCAGCACGCTGGTGATGCGGTGGGTTTCCATCAGCTCGGCCGCTTCCACGGCCAGCATCTGCGGCCGTACGGTGCGCGGCTGCGGGTGCATGACGTCACCCACCCGCAGGCTGCGCAGGTCGGCGCTCTCGCGCCGCTCGATCAGGCGGCGCAGGTCACCGTCGGT
>NZ_CALIND010000167.1:0-5061 GCF_938045175.1 uncultured Tepidimonas sp. | reverse complement strand
TGGGGCTGGCTGGCACGCTGTACTTGCAGGGCTTTGGCGGGCTGGCCTTCGTGCTGGGCTGGACCGGTGGCTTCGTGTTGGTGGCGCTGCTGCTGGCGCCGTACCTGCGGCGCTTCGGGCAGTTCACGATTCCCGACTTTCTGGCCGAGCGCTACGGCGGCCGTGTGCCGCGGCTGTTGGGCGTGGTGGCGCTGCTGCTGTGCTCATTCATCTATGTCGTGGCCCAGATCTATGGCGTGGGGCTGATCACATCGCGCCTGACCGGGTTGGCGTTCGAGGTGGGGGTTTTCCTGGGTTTGGGCGGCATCCTGGTGTGTTCGTTTCTAGGCGGCATGCGTGCCATCACCTGGACGCAGGTGGCGCAGTACATCGTGCTGCTCATCGCCTTTTTCGTCCCGGTGGTGTGGCTGTCGGCCAAGCAAACCGGTTGGCCGTTGCCGCCCATGATCACCGGCCAGCAGTTGCAGAAGGTGACCGAGCGGGAGCAGGCATTGGCCGTCGACCCCCAGGAAGCGCACGTGCGGCGTATCTGGGAGCATCAGGTCCATGTGTTGACGGATCGTCTGCGCGATCCGGCGGCGGCGCTCGAGCGTGAGCGCACCCTCTTGGTCAATCATATCGAGGCGTTGCGGCGCTTAGGTGCCGAGCCCGCTGAGATCACGGAAGCCGAGCGTGTGCTGTCGCGCTTGCCGCGTGACGAGGACACGGCGCGGGCGCTGTGGACACGGCAGCTCCAGCAGGCCCAGGCCAAGGTCGCCGCGCTGGGAGGAATGCCGCCACATGCCGAGCCCTTCGTCGGACTGGACGGCAGCGGTCCAGACGCGGTCGAGCGCTCGCGCCGCAATTTTCTGGCGCTGGTGTTTTGCTTGACCGTGGGCACTGCAGCGCTGCCGCACCTGCTGGTGCGCTTCTACACCGTCCCCACCGTACGGCAGGCGCGCGAGTCCGTGGCGTGGGCGGTGGGCTTCATCGCGCTGCTGTACCTGACCGCGCCCGCGTTGGCGGTCTTGGTCAAGGTCGAGGTGCTCGACGGCCTGGTCGGCACCTCGTTCGAGGCGCTGCCTTCGTGGGTGCAGGCGTGGAGTCGGGTCGATCCGGGCTTGTTGTCGGTGCGCGACGTCAACCGCGATGGCGGGCTGCAGCTGGGGGAGATTACGATCGGGGGCGATATCATCGTGCTGGCCTCGGCCGAGATCGCCGGACTGCCCTATGTGGTGGCGGGGCTGGTCGCGGCGGGTGGACTGGCCGCGGCCTTGTCGACGGCCGATGGGCTGCTGCTCGTCATCACCAGCGCGCTCAGCCATGATCTGTATTACAAGACCCTCGATCCCAATGCCGACACGGCGCGGCGGGTGACGCTGTCGAAAGTACTGTTGTTGATCGTCGCGCTGCTGGCCGCCTATATCGCGGCCCAGCGGCCAGCCGACATTTTGTTTTTGGTCTCGGCCGCGTTTTCGCTGGCGGCCGCGGCGTTCTTTCCGGCGCTGGTCATGGGAATCTTCTGGTCACGCGCCAATGGGCCGGGCGCGGTGGCGGGGATGATCGCCGGCCTTGGGGTGACGGGGTATTACATGGCGACGCGCCAGCCGTGGCTGCGCTCGGTGCTGGGGCTGCAGGGGGAGGCACCCTTGTGGTGGGACATCCAGCCGATCGCTGCCGGGGTGTTCGGCGTGCCGGTCGGCCTGGCCGTGCTGGTGCTGGTCAGCTTGCTCACCCCGGGGCCGTCGGCACAACGGCGCGCTTGGGTGCGGCGTTTGCGCGCGCCTTTTTGACAGCTATAATTGCAGGTTTCCTTGCCACACCTTCAGTCGACGCGGGGGGTGGCAGTCGTTCCATAAGGAGAGTCCATGCGTCACTACGAAATCGTCATGCTGATCCACCCGGATCAGAGCGAGCAGGTGCCAGCCATGCTGGAGCGGTACAAAGGCATGATCACGGCCGGCGGTGGGATCATTCACCGTGTCGAGGACTGGGGTCGTCGCCAACTCGCGTACCAGATCAACAAGCTGTCCAAGGCCCACTACCTGTGTCTCAACATTGAGGCCGGGCAGGACGTCATGAACGAGCTCGAGCATGCCTTCCGCTTCAACGACGCCGTGCTGCGCCACTTGGTGGTCCAGAAGAAGAAGGCCGAGACCGGCCCGTCGGCCATGATGAAGGCCGTCGAGCGCGAGGAAGCCCGCAAGGCGCAACAGGAAGCCGCTGCTTGATCCCAGCAGCGGCGACCGCGTCTCCCGTCAACCGCCTGGAGCTGGTGGCCACGCTCGCCGAAGCCGCGGGCATGCGCTACACACCCGCCGGTATCGCTGCATTGGACGTGTTGCTGGAGCATGCGTCCACGCAAGTCGAAGCCGGTCAGCCCAGACACGTGGCGCTGCGGCTGAAGGCGGTGGCGTTCGGTGACGATGCCGAACGCTTGGCCCGCCAGACGCTGGGGTCCACGCTGTGGTGTGCCGGGTTTTTGACCAGTGCGCGCCGCGGCAACGGGGTCGTGTTTCACATTCAAGCATTCAAGCCGATTTAGGACGAATCATCATGGCTGCACCGCAACGCAATCAGGGCAACAACCGCCCCAAGCGCGCCAGCAACAACCTGCTGTTCAAGCGCAAGAAGTTCTGCCGCTTCACCGTCACCGGCGTGGAAGAGGTCGACTACAAAGACATCGACACGCTCAAGGATTTCATTGCCGAAAACGGCAAGATCATCCCGGCCCGTTTGACCGGCACCCGCGCGATCTTCCAGCGCCAGGTGGCCACCGCGATCAAGCGTGCCCGTTTCCTGGCGCTGCTGCCGTACACCGACCAGCACCGCGTCTGAAGGAGCCCGATACCATGCAAGTGATCCTGCTCGACAAGGTCGTCAACCTGGGCAACCTCGGCGATATCGTCAAGGTCAAAGACGGCTACGCCCGCAACTACCTCATCCCGACCGGCCGTGCCCGCCGGGCCACCCAGGCCGCCATCGACGAGTTCAATGCGCGTCGCGCCGAACTCGAGCGCGTGGCCGCTGCCAAGTTGGCCGAAGCGAAGGCCCTGGGCGAGAAGCTCCATGGCACCACGCTCAAGATTTCCCAGAAGGCGGGGGTCGATGGCCGCCTGTTCGGTTCCGTGACCAACCACGATATTGCGGCCGAATTGACCAAGGCCGGTTTCCCGGTCGCCAAGGCCCAGGTCCGCATGCCCAACGGCGTGCTGAAGATGGTGGGCGACTACACTGTCCAGGTCGCGCTGCACACCGACGTGGTCGTAGACGTCAACGTCCAGGTGCTGGGCGAGACGGTCTGACCGAGGTGACCCCAGCAAACGAAGGCCGCCTTTCGGGGCGGCCTTCGCGTTCATGGGTGACTGGGGCAACGACGGACGGGGCCGCTGGCGTTCACCACAGTTTCCACCACGGGCTGCTGTCGCGGCGCAGGCCGTGGGTGAGCAAGGCACTGTTGGGGAAGTTGGCCTCCAACACGCGGCGCGCGTCGCGGGCTTGCTCGTCCATCCCGAGCGCCTCGTAGGACTTCATCAGCAGGTACAGGGCCTCTTCGGCGGCGGGCACGTTCTGGTAGTCGCGCAGCGCGGTCTGGGCCCGGTTGATCGCTGCCACGTAGGCGCCGCGCCGGTAGTAGTAGCGCGCGACGTGTACCTCGTACTGCGCCAAGGCGTTGACGATGTACGTCATGCGCTGGCGCGCGTCCGGTGCGTAGCGTGAGTCGGGGAAGCGCTCCACGAGCTCCTTGAACGCCTCGAACGAGTCCTTGGCGGCTTTCTGGTCGCGCTCGGACAGGTCTTGCTGCGAAATGAAGCCGAACAGCCCGAGGTTATCGTTGAAGTTGACCAGGCCCTTGAGGTAGAGCGCGTAGTCCAGCGCGGGGCTGGCGGGGTGCAGCTTGATGAATCGATCCAGCGTCGCCAACGCTTGCGCCGGTTCGCCGTTTTTGTAGTGGGCGTAGGCTTTTTCGAGCTGGGCCTGCTGCGCCAGCGGGGTGCCGGCGGCGCGACCTTCGAGTTTTTCGAACAGCTGGATCGCACGCTCGTAGTTACCCGAATTGCGCTCGTCCATCGCCTCGGCGTAGAGCTTGTTGGGGCTCCAGCCGGCGGTGACGTCTTTGTCGGGCTGGCTGGCGCAGCCCGCCAGCAGGGCGACGCTCAAGGCGACGGTGGACAGGATGGGCGCGCGCAGATGATCGACGGATAATCGTTGGGTTTTCATGGAGCGCCCCTCAGGCGCGCTGCCGCAGCAGCAAACAGGATGTCAAAAATTATAGAGGTCCAGGGCGACGTCGCGGCGCCGCCCGATGTCATCGATGACGGCGCGGACGAGGTCGGCGCCGAATCCGAGTGGCGCCGCTTCGTCGTCGACCGCGAGGGCCACGGCGAGCGGCTCGACCGTTGGCTGGCGGCGCGCGTGCCCGAGGTCTCGCGCAGCTACCTGCAGCAGCTCATCGCCGACGGCGCCGTCCGTGTGGGTGCCGAGCCGCTGACCAAGGCGGCGCGGCGGCTGCGTGTGGGCGAGTCGGTATCCGTCGAGCTGCGCGCGACGGCGCAAGCGCAGGCGTTCGTGCCGCAGCCGATGGCGCTGGCCGTGGTGTACGAGGACGAACACCTGCTGGTCATCGACAAGCCGGCGGGGCTGGTGGTGCACCCGGCGGCGGGGCATTGGTCGGGTACGCTGCTCAATGGGTTGCTCGCGCACCACGCGGGTGCGGCGCAGTTGCCGCGCGCAGGCATTGTGCACCGCCTGGATAAAGATACCAGTGGCCTGATGGTCGTGGCCAAGACGTCCCGCGCGTTCGATGCACTGGTGGCGATGATCGCGCAGCGCGCCGTCCAGCGCATTTATGTGGCGCTGGCAGCAGGGCCGTGGCGCCACGCGGACGAGCTAACCATCGACCAGCCCATCGGCCGCGATCCGCGGCAGCGGCTGCGCATGGCGGTGCACCCCACGGCCAGCACCAGCGCCAAGCCAGCGCGCACGGACGTACGCCGCCTGGCGGGCGGCTCGGGGGGCGATGCCCGCTGGGTGTTCGTGGGGTGTAAGCTGCACACGGGGCGCACGCACCAGATTCGCGTG
>NZ_CALIND010000166.1:0-8771 GCF_938045175.1 uncultured Tepidimonas sp. | reverse complement strand
GGCCTGCGCACGCTGTTCGTCACCACCGCCCGGCAGCACCGCCCGGCGGACGAGTTGGCGCAGTATCCCGACAGCGGTGCCGTGCTCGCGCATCCGCTGGACGCACCCGGGCTGCCTGCCCCACTGTACGGGGATTGAACGGCAGGGGCCGCGCCGTCGCCGTTCACAGCGATCATTCAAATTCTTCACACGGCGCCTGCCGGGGCGGGCTACCATTGCCCCCATGGTCGAATCCCAGCCCCTTTTACGCGCCGACACGCCGGCCGGCGATGATGCCCTGCTGCAGGCATGGGCCGAGCGCATCCGCGCGGCGGCCGCCGGCGGACCGCGCTTGCGCATCCGCGGCGGTGGCAGCAAGGCGTTTTACGGCAACCCCCTAGACGCGGAATGCGAAGTCCTCGACACCCAGGCCTACGCCGGCATCGTCAACCATGAGCCGACCGAGCTGGTGGTGACCGCACGCTGCGGCACCCCTCTGGCCGAGCTGGAAGCCGTGCTCGCCCGCCACGGCCAGTGCCTGCCGTTCGAGCCCCCGCACTTCGGACCCAGCGCCACCGTGGGGGGCATGGTGGCGGCGGGGCTGGCCGGCCCGGCACGCGCCGCGGTAGGCGCCGTGCGCGACTATGTGCTGGGCGTGCGCCTGCTCGACGGCCGGGGCGAGGACTTGCACTTCGGCGGTCAGGTGATGAAGAACGTCGCGGGCTACGACGTCAGCCGCGCCTTGGCCGGCAGCCTGGGTACGCTGGGCGTCATCACCGAGGTGTCGCTGAAGGTGCTGCCGGTGGCCGCGGGGGAGGCCACCCTGTGCGCGGCGCTGCCCGCCGACGCCGCGCTGGAACGCCTGGCGCACTGGCGCAGCCAGCCCCTGCCGCTCAATGCCAGCCTCTGGTCGCCCCACGCCGGCGGCACGCTGTGGCTGCGGCTGCGCGGGGCCGCTGCGGCGGTGGAGGCCGCCAGCGAGCGGCTGCTACGCGAAACCGGCGGCCAGCGCCTGGAGCCAGCCGCGGCAGCCACTGTGTGGCACAGCGTGCGCGAACAGACGTCGGACTTCTTCGCCCAGCCGCCGTCAGACGAGCACGGGCTGTGGCGGCTGTCCGTCGCACCCACCACACCGATGCTGGCCTGGCCCGGTGATAGCGTGATCGAATGGTTCGGTGGCCAGCGCTGGGTCTGGGCCCCGGTGTCGGCGGCCGAGGCGCTGCGCGCCCTGGCCCGCCAGGGCGGTGGGCACGCCACGCTGTTTCGCCCCCCCGCGGCGCAGCCCGAAGCGCACGAGCGCTTCACGCCGCCCGAGGCCACGCTGCGCACCCTGCAGCAGCGCGTGCGCGCCGCGTTCGACCCGCACCGGATTTTTCAGCCCGGCATCTGGGGATACTGAGGATGCAGACCCAACTCGCTGCCGAATTTCGAGACACGCCCGATGGCCAGACCGCCGAGGCGATCTTGCGCCGCTGCGTGCACTGCGGCTTTTGCACCGCCACCTGCCCCACCTACCAACTGCTGGGCGACGAGCTCGACGGCCCGCGTGGCCGCATCTACCTGATCAAGCAGGTGCTCGAAGGTGCGCCACCGACGCGCGCCACCCAGCGCCACCTGGATCGCTGCCTGACCTGCCGCAATTGCGAAACCACCTGCCCCAGCGGCGTCGAATACGGACACCTGCTCGACATCGGCCGCAAGGTGGTGGAGACGCGCGTCGAGCGCCCCGTG
Source organism: uncultured Tepidimonas sp. (assembly GCF_938045175.1). Lineage (NCBI taxonomy): Bacteria > Pseudomonadati > Pseudomonadota > Betaproteobacteria > Burkholderiales > Tepidimonas > uncultured Tepidimonas sp. The sequence goes on along the minus strand of NZ_CALIND010000166.1, from coordinate 7,061 downwards.
GGTGAGCGCGCCGTGCGCTGGCTGCTGCGCGAGGGCCTGACGTCGCCGCTGTTTGCGCCCGCCATGCGGTTAGGGCAAAGTGTGCGCGCCCTGCTGCCCGAGACCCTGCGCGCCAAGGTACCCGAGCGGCGCGACCCTGGCGTCTGGCCCACGACGACGCACCCGCGGCGTGTGCTGCTGTTGGCCGGTTGCGTGCAGCCCGCGATGCTGCCCCAGATCAATGCTGCCACGGCACGGGTGCTGGACGCGGCCGGCATCCAGACCCTCATCGCGCCGAAGGCGGGCTGCTGCGGGGCGCTGCGCTTTCACCTCGACGACCAGGTCGGCGCGCTGGCCGACATGCGCGCCAATATCGATGCGTGGTGGCCATGGATCGCACCGACCGACGGCAGTCCCGGGGTGGAAGCGATCGTGATGAACGCCTCTGGCTGCGGCGTGATGGTCAAAGACTACGCGCACGCGCTGCGTCATGACCCCGACTACGCCGACAAGGCGCGCCGGGTGAGCGAGCTGACGCGCGACCTGAGCGAGCTGCTGCCCGATCTGGTACCGGCCTGGAAAGCCCGGCTGGGCGACACGCTGCCCGACGGAATCGCGCGCCGGGTCGTCTTTCACCCGCCCTGCACGCTGCAGCACGGGCAAAAGCTGCGTGGCGGCGTCGAGCGCTATCTGGGTGAGCTGGGGTTCACGGTGACCCTGGCGCGCCAGGAGTCGCACCTGTGCTGCGGCTCGGCGGGCACCTACAGCGTGCTGCAGCCCGGGCTAAGCCAGCAGCTACGCGACCGCAAGCTGACCCACTTGCAGGCCGAGTCGCCGCAGGTGATCGTCTCGGCCAACATCGGCTGCATCACCCACCTGCAAAGCGGCACCGACACCCCGGTGCGCCACTGGGTCGAGCTGGTGGACGAGTGGCTCGCTCGCGTCTGATCACCCCGCGCGGATACCCACGCGCTCGATGACCGCCTTCATGCGCGCGGTATCGGTGCGCATGCGGTGCGCCAGCCCCTCGGGCGAGGTGCCCGCCACCTGCCATCCTTGGGCAAAGAGTTTTTGCCGCACGTCGGGCTGACGCACGATCTGCACCAGCGCCGACGCCACGCGCTGGATGTGCGCCGCCGGCATCGAGGCAGGCGCCGCCACCGCGTTCCAGATTTCCAGCTCGAAGCCGCGCAACCCCACCTCCGCCAGGCTGGGCACTTGCGGGGCGAGCGTGCTGCGGCCCGCGGACGTCACGCCCACGGCGCGCAGCCGCCCGGCTTGCACCTGCGGCATGGCAATGCCCGGCGGCAGCAGGGCCACCTGCACATCGCCCTGGGTCATCGCGGTGACCACCTGCGGGTTGCCTGGGTACGGCACATGCACCGCCTGCCAGCCGGCTGCGGCCTTGAGCATCTCCATGCCGATGTGCGCGACCGTGCCCACGCCGGGGCTGCCGTAGTTCCAGCGGTCGCCCGCCTCGCGCCCGGCAGCCAGCAGCGCGGCGGCATCGGCTGGCAGCCGTTGGCCTGCGGTCAGCACGAGCGGCGCGGTGCCGATCAGCGACACCGGCGCCAAGTCCCGGTGCGGATCGTAGGGTGTCGCAGGGTTGAGGATTTTGGCGATCGTGAGATTGCCGTTGATCATCAGCCCCAACGTGTGGCCGTCGCTGGCCCGGGCCACTTGCTCGGCCGCGATGTTGCCGCCCGCGCCGGGGCGGTTTTCCACCACCACCGGCTGGCCGAGCGCCTGCGCCAAGGGGTCAGCGAGCGTGCGCGCGGTCAGGTCGGGTGACGAGCCGGGCGGAAAACCCACCAACAGACGCACAGGCCGACTGGGCCAGGCCGACTGGGCCCATGCGGGCACCGCGCCGGCGGCCAGCGCGGCGGCAGCCCATTGCATCCAAACACGGCGATTGGTGCTTCTCGAAGGGGAAAGGGTTGGCATGCCGGGTCTCCATCGATGTGTTCCGTTCAGACCAGTGTAGCGCTCCTGCTGCGCCCGTTCCACCCGGTCCATCCCGGACGCGAATGCAGGGGTTTTCAGCGCCGCCACCATGCCCGACAATCAAAAAGGGGCACCGACGCAGCCATCGCAGGCATGGGTCTGTCGGCCCGTGAAGCACTCATTCAAGACCCTGATCATGGTACGACGCACTCTGGCCGCTTGGGGCGCTGCTTGGTGTCTGTGTCTGCTCGTCATGGCCACCCTCACGCCCGCCGCCGGCGCCGCGGCTGCGCAACCCATGGCGCTGGACGTTGCTGCCATGGACGGCGCGGCGGTTTGGCTGCGCCCCCACAGCCGGGTGCTGCGCGAGCCACCAGACAGCCCACCGCTGGCCCCGCTGCAGGCGCTGCGTGAGCCGCACCCATGGGCACCCGTGACCGATGGCAACCCCATTTTCCAGTTCGGCTTCGACCGCCAAGCCTGGTGGGCGCATGCGGTGCTCGTCAACACCGGGGACAAGCCCGTCACGCGGGTGGTGGAGGTGGCCGAGCCGCTGATCGATTGGGTCGATCTGTGGGCCATCGATCGTGCCTCGGGCGGCACGGTGGCCAGCGTGCACACGGGGGACCGCCGTCCTTTCGACAACCGGACGTATGCCTACCGCCACCCGGTATTGATGGTGACCGTCACGCCGGGCCAAACCGTAGATTTATTGGTGCGGGTGCAGGCACTCGACGGCGGGCTGCAGCCGCTGCCATGGCGACTGTGGACGCCACCCGCTTTCGCCCGCGCCGCGCTGACCGAGACGTTGCTCTACGGCGCATACTACGGCGCCATCCTCGTTTTGCTGCTCTACAACGGATTGGTTTATCTGGGCACGCGCGAGCGCAGCTTTGGCTGGTACGCGCTGTTTTTGGGCTGTGTACTGGTGTGGAACCTGACCTACCGCGGGTTTGCGCTGCAGTACTTTTGGCCGCAAGCGGTGACTTGGAACCACGTCGCCTTGGTGGTTTTCTCGGCAGGTATCTGGGCCTCGATGGCCGCGTTTTCGTGGAGCTTGTTGGACATCCGTCGATACACGCCCCGGCTGTACGGGGTCCAGGCGCTGCTGGCTGCCGCGGCCTTGGCCTATGCCGCTTGGATCGCTTGGCGGCCCGAAGCCGCTGTGTTGGGCACGCTCGACGTCATCAGCCTGGGCATGTTTTTGACGCTTTTTGCCAGTGCCATTCGGATCGCCTGGCAGGGCGAACGGGTCGCATGGATTTACATCGCCGCACTCGCCGCGCTGTTTGGCGGCGCCGCGGTGTACTACCTGACCCGGCACGACCTCCTGTACACGACGCCGCTGGCGCTGCACGCCATCAACGTTGGCTCGGTGGTGGAATTTCTGCTGTTGGCGTTTGCGCTGGCGTACCGCATCAACCGGCTCAAACGCGAACGCGATGCCGCCCGGCACGCGCTGCTGGAGGAGACGCAGGCGGCAGCGGACCGGCTCGAACGCCAAGTCGCCAGCCGCACCGCGGAGCTGGCCGAGGCCAACGAACGGCTGCACTCACTCGCGCAACACGATGCGCTGACGGGGCTGCGCAACCGGCGTTCCTTCGACCAAGACCTGGCCAACGAGCTGGCCCGCACGCACCGGGGCGGCCTGCCGGTGGGCTTTTTGCTGCTCGACCTGGATCGTTTCAAGCGTCTCAACGACCTCGGCGGCCACGTGAAGGGCGACGAGACCCTGCGCCAGCTCGGGCGCGTGTTGCTCGACCAAATGCAGCGGCAGTCGGATCAGGTGTACCGTATCGGGGGCGAGGAATTCGCCGTGCTGCTGCCCCATTGCAGCGAAGATGCCGCACGCCAGATCGCCGAGCGCTTGCGGGCCGCGGTCGAACGAGAGCATTGGCCCCATCCCGATCCGGAAAGCCGCTGGGTCACCATTTCGATCGGGGTCACGCTGAGTGCCACGTGCGATACCCCCGAAACGCTTTACGAGCGCGCCGACCGCGCCCTGTACGAGGCCAAACGCGGCGGGCGCAACCGTTGGGCCTGGCAGCAACCGACCGAAGCGGACTCGAGCGCGCCCGTTTGAACACGGGCAGCGCGTCGAATTGCATGCTCAACCGTGCAAATCGTCGCGCCGCGCGATCTCGAACAGCCGCTGCAACTCGTGTGGATAGCGGCGCAGATTGGTGGCATGCCAGAGCTGGATACCCCACATCACCAACGCCACCAGGGCGCCGAACGCCGCGATGGCGCCGAACGCCGACACCCCCGCCCCGGTAGCGGCGGTGTACAGAAAGCCCAGGCCCAGGATGCACGCCTGTTCGTTGAAGTTTTGCACCGCGATCGAGCGCCCCGCGCCCATCAGGTTGTGGCCGCGGTGTTGCAGCAGCGCGTTCATCGGCACCACCAAAAAGCCCCCTAGCGCCCCCAGCAGCATCAGAAACGGCGCAGCCACCCAGACGTTGTCAATGGCGTTCATGGCGATCACCAGCACCCCCATCGCAATGCCCAGCGGCATGACGCGCGGGGCATGCTCCAGCCGCATGCGCAGCGATGCCACCACGGCCCCCAACGCGGTGCCGATGGCCACCACCCCCACCAGCGACGACGCCTGCGTCGTGCCATAGCCCAGCGCCGCCGCCGCCCAGGCCAGCACGATGTAGCGCAGGTTGCCACTCACGCCCCAGAACAGCGTGGTCGTGGCCAGCGAGATCTGGCCCAAGTGGTCGCGCCACAGGCGCAGGTTGCAGCGCCAGAAGTCGCCCAGCAACGCCAATGGGTTGGCCGGCAGATGGCGCAACGGCGCCGTGGTACGCGGGATGCGCAGGTTGAACGCGGCCGCCAGCGCATACACGAAAACCAGCCCGATGATGGCCGCCTCGGGTGCTGAGGCGGTGTGCCCGATCAACGGGATGCCCAACCCGCGCAACCAGCCTGAGACGGTGGGCCCCACGAGCTGCCCCCCCAGCACCACGCCCAGGATGATGGAGGCGATCGTCAGCCCCTCGATCCAGCCGTTGGCCTTGACCAACTGCGACGGCGGCAGCAGCTCGGTGAGGATGCCGTACTTGGCCGGAGAGTACGCCGCCGCCCCCAACCCAACCAAGCTGTAGGCCAGCAGCGGGTGCACGGGGGTGAGCATCAGCAAGCAGCCCACCACCTTGATCGCGTTGCTGATGAACATGACCTGCCCTTTGGGGCGGGCGTCGGCGAAGGCGCCGACGAACGGCGCCAGCACCACGTAGAACAGCGCGAACATGGGCACCAACGCCGCCGCCTGCCACTCGGGCGCGCCGCGGCTGCGCAGTAGCTCGACCGCCACCACGAACAGCGCGTTGTCGGCCAACGAGCTGCAAAACTGCGCCGTCATGATGGTGTAGAAGCCGCGCTTCATGCCGGTGAAAGAGGATCGTAGGCGCTGCGCCAGCGGCGCATTTTGTGCGAAAGTGCGCGCGTTTATAGCACGCCGTCTTGCCATGCCCCGTCCCATCCACGCCACCGTCCATCTCGATGCCCTGCGCCACAACCTGCAGCGTTGCCGCGCCGCAGCGGGATCGGCTCGCCTGTGGGCCGTGGTCAAGGCCAACGCCTACGGGCACGGCATCGAGCGCGTCTTCCATGCCCTGCGCGCGGCCGACGGGTTTGCACTGCTCGACCTGGCCGAAGCCGAACGCCTGCGCGCGCTCGGCTGGCGGGGCCCCGTCCTGCTGTTGGAAGGGTGTTTCGAGCCGCGCGACCTCGAGGTCTGCTCGCGACTGAACCTGTGGCACGTGGTGCATTGCGAGGAACAAATCGAGTGGCTGGGGGCGCACAAAACCCACCAACCCCACCGTGTCTTTTTGAAAATGAACTCGGGGATGAACCGGCTCGGCTTTCGGCCCGAGGCGTTTCGCGCCGCTTGGGCGCGGTTGCAAGCGCTGCCGCAGGTCGACGAGGTGAGCCTCATGACGCACTTCAGCGACGCCGATGGCCTGCGCTGGGGGCGCGAGGGGATCGCGCATCAGGTCGAGGCGTTCGTGCGCGCCACGGCCGACCTGCCCGGCGAGCGCAGCCTGTGCAACAGCGCCGCGCTGCTGCGCCATGCGCAGTCGGCGCGGCTGCTGGGGCCGAACGACACCCTGGCCTTGGCTGCCGATTGGGTACGCGCGGGCATCGCCCTGTACGGCAGCGCACCGGACCACCCCCATCACGACACTGCCCACTGGGATTTGCAGCCCACCCTGACGCTGACCAGCCGCCTGATCGCCATCCAGGACGTGCGCGCCGGGGAAACCGTGGGCTACGGCTCGACCTACACGGCCCCCCGCGACATGCGGGTGGGGATCGTGGCCTGCGGATACGCGGATGGGTATCCCCGCCACGCCAGCCACGGCCAAGACCACGGCGCCCCGGTGCTGGTGCGCGGCGTGCGCACGCGGCTGGTGGGGCGCGTCAGCATGGACATGCTGGCGGTTGACCTCACCCCGGTCGAAGCCGCCGGCGGCCCGTGCCAGCTGGGCGACGAAGTGGTGCTGTGGGGGCGCAGCGTGCACGGGCCCGTGCTGGCCGTCGACGAGGTAGCGCGCGCCGCGGGTACCATCGCCTACGAACTGTTGTGTGCACTGGCCGCGCGTGTGCCGGTGCGCGTGGACGGCGATGGATAGCCACTTGTACTCCCTGGGGTATCTTGGTATACTGATCGGCATGAGGAGTCCGTCCATGTCCATGCCGCGTCCGCCCCTCCGTGCCGACACCACCGCCCCGCGACCATTGGGGCGCCGCCACTGGCTGGCCACTGCCGCCGTGGCACTGTCCGCCGCACTGCCTGCCGCCTGGGCCGCCGAGGGCCCGCGGGTCGACGTGCAAACCGTCAGCCGTCAGCCCGTGGCGCAGGGGTTGGTGCTGGACGGCACGCTGCAGGCGGTGCAGCAAAGCACGCTGGCGGCGCAGGCCGCCGGCCGCATCGTGCAGCTGCCTGTCAAGGCCGGTGACCGGGTGCGCGCCGGGCAGGTGCTGGCCGTGATCGACGACCGCGAAACCAGTGCGGGCGTGCAGCGCGCACAGGCCGCGGTGCAGCAGGCCGAGGCCGAGGCGCGCAACGCCGACGCCCACCTGAAGCGCACGCGCGAGCTGCGGGCGCAGGGGTTCGTGTCACAGGCAGC
>NZ_CALIND010000165.1:0-4109 GCF_938045175.1 uncultured Tepidimonas sp. | reverse complement strand
CCGTGGGGGCTGCGGTCTTGCTCGTCGCCTTGGGTGTGGCTTTGGATGACGCCTTGGTGGCCGCTTTGGAGGGCGCGGGTTCGGCGCCCGCCGCAGCCGTGGCGGGCGCTTTCTTGGCCGTCACCTTCTGGGTTGTCGGCGCAGCGGCGGCCGTCTTTTTCTTCGCGGACTCGGTGGCCGCGGCGGCGGCCTTCTTCGCGGTTGCCATGGGGGGTCTCCTGCTTGAGGTTGGCGGGTGGGGAAAACGGTGACGGCCGCGCGACCCAGGCGTTGGCGGGGGATCAGTCCCAGGACAGGGCGCCGCCGGACTGGTACTCGATCACGCGCGTCTCGAAGAAATTGCGCTCCTTCTTCAGGTCGATCATCTCGCTCATCCACGGGAAGGGGTTTTCCTCGTTCGGGAAGAGCGGGTCGAGGCCGATTTGCGTGGCGCGCCGATTGGCGATGTAGCGCAGATAGCCCTTGAACATGCTGGCGTTGAGCCCGAGCACGCCGCGCGGCATCGTATCCTCGGCGTAGCGGTATTCCAGGTCCACTGCGGTCAGAAACAGCTCCTTGATCTCCTGCTTGAACTCGGGCGTCCACAGGTGGGGATTTTCGAGCTTGAGCTGGTTGATCATGTCGATGCCGAAGTTGCAGTGCATCGACTCGTCGCGCAGGATATACTGGTACTGCTCGGCCGCGCCCGTCATTTTGTTTTGCCGGCCCAGTGCCAGGATTTGGGTGAAGCCGACGTAGAAGAACAGCCCCTCCATCAGGCAGGCGAAGACGATCAGGCTCTTGAGCAGTTTCTGGTCGTTTTCGGGCGTGCCGGTGCGGAAGTTGGGGTCCATGATCGCGTCGATGAACGGGATCAAAAACTCATCCTTGTCCCGAATCGACGGGATTTCGTGGTAGGCGTTGAAGATTTCGCCCTCGTCCAGCCCCAGCGACTCGACGATGTACTGGTAGGCGTGGGTGTGGATCGCCTCTTCGAAGGCCTGCCGCAGCAAAAACTGCCGGCATTCGGGTGCGGTGATGTGGCGATACGTGCCCAGCACGATGTTGTTGGCTGCGAGCGAATCGGCCGTGACGAAAAAGCCCAGGTTGCGCTTGACGATGCGGCGTTCGTCCTCGGTCAGGCCGTTGGGGTCTTTCCACAGCGCGATGTCGCGTGACATGTTGATTTCCTGCGGCATCCAGTGGTTGGCGCAGGTGGCGAGGTATTTCTCCCACGCCCATTTGTATTTGAACGGCACGAGCTGGTTGACGTCGGTCTGGCCGTTGATGATGCGCTTGTCGGCCACGTTGACGCGGCGGTATTGGGTGCCCGGCTGCGCCGACGCTGGCGAAACGGCAGTGGCCGCGGCAGGAGGATGCGCGCCGATCGTGGCGCTGACCGGCGACACATAGTCGAAACCCGCGACGGTCTGCGCGGGGCGTGCACCAAACACGGGCTGGGCCGCTACCGACGGCCGGTGCGTCGGAGCGGCATCGGGCGCTGGACGTGCCGGTTGGGGGGCTGCGGTGGGGGTGTGGTCTTCCCAAGTCAACATGGTGGTGTCCGATTCGGTGAATTATTGAAAAATCTCGTCGAAATGACAAGGGTTTGACGGGGCGTTGCGACTTTTGCGGGGGCTTGATGCCCCGGACTGTGGCGCCGGGGCATCAATCGGGTCATCCGCACGGGTGTCGTGGGCGCTGGCTCTCGTCATTGGCAGGCTTCGCAGCCCGGGTCGTCGATGGCGCAGAATTTGATGTCGGTCGCGGGCTCTGTCACCCCGGGCGTCATGGCAGGCGGCACGGCGGCCGCGGCGAGCGCCGACGTGCCACCCGCCGTCGGCACCGCGTTGAGCGCGCCGCTGCGCACGGTGGCTTTTTCAGCGTGCGTGGCGCTGGTGGTGCGCAGGTAGTAGGTGGTCTTGAGGCCGCGGATCCACGCGAGTTTGTAGGTTTCGTCCAGTTTTTTGCCCGAAGCGCCCGCCATGTAAATGTTGAGCGATTGGGCCTGGTCGATCCATTTCTGGCGCCGTGCCGCTGCCTCCACCAGCCACACCGGCTCGATTTCGAACGCCGTGCGGTACAGCTCTTTGAGCTCCTGTGGCACGCGATCGATGGGCCAGAGCGAACCGTCGAAATGCTTCAGGTCCATGATCATCACTTCGTCCCACAGGCCCAGGCGTTTGAGGTCCTTGACCAGGTAGTGGTTGATGACCGTGAATTCACCCGACAGGTTGGACTTGACCGACAGGTTGCCAAAGCACGGTTCGATCGAGGCGTCGACGCCAACGATGTTGGAAATCGTGGCCGTGGGGGCGATGGCGATGCAGTTGGAGTTGCGCATGCCGTCGCGCGCGATCTTGGCACGCAGCGCGTCCCAGTCCAGCGTGCGCGAGCGGTCCACCTCCAAATAGCCGCCGCGCTCTTGCGCCAGCAAGTCCAGGCTGTCGGGCGGCAGGATGCCGCGCTCCCACAGCGAGCCTTTGTAGGTCGAGTAGCGACCGCGCTCCACCGCCAAGTCGCTGCTGGCCCAATAGGCGTAGTAGCACACCGCCTCCATCGACCGGTCGGCGAATTCGATCGCCTGCGGTGACGCATAGGGGATGCGCAGCTCGTAGAGCGCGTCTTGAAAGCCCATGATACCCAGGCCCACCGGTCGATGGCGCAGGTTGGAGTCGCGCGCTTTCTTGACGGCGTAGTAGTTGATGTCGATCACGTTGTCGAGCATGCGCATGGCCACCGTGATGGTGCGCTGCAGCTTGTCGTGGTCGAGTTCTTTGCCCGCGGGGCCGTCTTTGAGGTGCTGAGCCAGATTGATCGAGCCCAGGTTGCACACCGCGGTTTCGGTGTCGCTGGTGTTGAGCGTGATTTCGGTGCACAGGTTGGACGAATGCACCACGCCGACGTGCTGTTGTGGGCTGCGGATGTTGCAGGGGTCCTTGAACGTGATCCAGGGGTGCCCGGTCTCGAACAACATGGTCAGCATCTTGCGCCACAGGTCGACGGCGCGCACCTGCTTGCTGGGTTGGATTTCGCCACGCGCGGCTTTTTCTTCGTAGGCGAGATAGGCTTCTTCGAACGCGCGCCCGACCTTGTCGTGCAGATCGGGTACGCTGGAAGGCGAAAACAGCGTCCACATGCCGTTTTCGATCACGCGCTTCATGAACAGGTCTGGAATCCAGTTCGCCGTGTTCATGTCGTGTGTGCGGCGCCGGTCGTCGCCGGTATTTTTGCGCAGCTCCAGAAATTCTTCGATATCGAGGTGCCAGGTCTCCAAATAGCAGCACACCGCGCCCTTGCGCTTGCCGCCCTGGTTGACAGCGACGGCGGTGTCGTTGACCACTTTCAGGAACGGCACCACGCCCTGCGACTCGCCATTGGTGCCCTTGATGTGGCTGCCCAGCGCGCGCACGCGTGTCCAATCGTTGCCCAGGCCACCGGCGAATTTGGACAGCAGCGCGTTTTCCTTGATGGCGTCGTAAATGCCTTCCAAATCGTCGGGGACGGTGGTCAGGTAGCAGCTCGACAATTGCGAACGCAACGTGCCGCTGTTGAACAGCGTGGGCGTGCTGCTCATGAAGTCGAACGACGACAGCACTTCGTAGAACTCGATGGCACGCGCTTCGCGGTCGATTTCGTTGAGCGCCAGGCCCATGGCTACGCGCATGAAGAACGCTTGCGGCAGCTCGATGCGTTGCTTGCGTACGTGCAGAAAGTAGCGGTCGTACAGCGTTTGCAGACCGAGGTAGTCGAATTTCAGATCGCGCTCGGCCTTGAGCGCCGCGCCCAGCCGCTGTAGGTCGAACGTGAGCAGCTCGGGGTTGAGCAGCTCCGCCTCCACGCCTTTTTTGATGAAGGCGGGGAAATACTCCGCGTAACGCGTGTGCATTTGCGCATGCGTGACCTCCTCGCCCAGCACCTCTTTGTAGATGGTGTGCAGCAGCAGGCGCGCCGTGGCGTAGGTGTAGTCGGGGTCGGTTTCGATCTTCGTGCGCGCGGCCAGAATGGCGGCCTTGTGCACCTCTTCCAGCGGCACGCCGTCGTAGAGGTTGCGCAGCGTCTCGGCGACGATGGGTTCGGCCTGCACGTCCGGCCCCAGCCCTTCGACGGCGGAGTGGATCAAGGCCTTG
>NZ_CALIND010000164.1:0-2537 GCF_938045175.1 uncultured Tepidimonas sp. | reverse complement strand
GAACGACTGTTGCGCCCACCCACCATGACCATCAAAAGCGACAAATGGATCCGCCGCATGGCGGAGGAATACGGCATGATCGAGCCGTTCGAGCCGGGCCAAATTCGCGAGGTCGACGGACGGCGCGTCATCAGCTACGGTACCAGCAGCTACGGCTATGACATCCGCTGCGCGCCGGAATTCAAAGTCTTTACCAACATCCACAGCACGGTGGTCGACCCCAAGAACTTCGACGAGAAGAGCTTCGTCGATTTTCACGGGGACCACTGCATCATCCCGCCCAACAGCTTTGCGCTCGCGCGCACGGTGGAGTACTTCCGCATCCCGCGCAACGTACTGACCATCTGCCTGGGCAAGAGCACCTACGCCCGCTGCGGCATCATCGTCAACGTCACGCCTTTCGAGCCCGAGTGGGAAGGCTATGTGACGCTGGAGTTTTCCAACACCACCCCGCTGCCAGCCAAGATTTACGCCGGCGAGGGCTGCGCGCAGGTGCTGTTTTTCGAGAGCGACGAGGTCTGCGACGTCTCGTACCGCGACCGCGGCGGCAAGTACCAGGGGCAGCGGGGCGTGACGCTGCCGCGGGCGTGAAGCCGGCGGTCGTGTCGTTGGCTAGGGATCAACTGATTCAATCCCCAACCTTCCCACGACCTGGCACCATCATATCGACACACCCTGCCTAACCCAGCCCACAGACCAGCCCCATGCCCATCCAGACGAGCTTTGCCGAACTCGAGGTCGTCTCCAAGAAGAAGCTCACCCGACGCGAGCTCAGGGCGTACGTCGTGCAAAAGGGCTTTGGGCTGTCGGACGAAGGCCTCGAGGACGCGCTGTACGACAGTTAGGCCATCCGCCGGTTCGTGGGTACCGATCTGGCCCGCGAGGGTCGCTGAGTGCGGGCTGCGGCACCATCTTTGGCCAGTCCGCCAGCGCAGCAGCGCTCGAGACGGACGGGCGGGGTTTATTCAGCGGTTCCTTAGCAGCATGATTCAGGCGACAACTATCTTGACATGCACCGCTCACCTTTACCGTGCGTTCGACTAAGTGCGCGGCAAGCACCACCGTTCAGGGTAGGCCGCGCCTGAGCGCCGAAGGAATCTCCGGACTTCAGGCCGGGGAGGATGTCAAGTCATCTCTTTCACAAAGGCCCTATCTGCTCACTTGCCAAGTTCCGCAAATACCGCGTCGAGCTGCGGATTGCTGGTGATCAGCAGCAGCCGTTTGATGGTGGGGGTGTGATTGATCTCCAACCGCATGTAGCGCTCACCGCCGGCGGTGGACTGCTGGCGAATCAGCTGAATGCGCCCAAAGAGTGCTCCATGTCGTTCGGCGAACTTCGCCAGCCCGACCGCCTTCTCGAAGTTGTCGTCCAGGTCCGGCCGATGGGGCTCCAGGATGTCGATCGCATACCCGCCTTCCACCTGCCGAACGATGACGAGATCGGGGAACATCGGCCTGACCTCCCCCCCTGACATGTAGGGCACCTCCAGCGACCAGGGTTTGCGGTCCAGGTTGCGCAACCAGCCCACCACCGCCGGGTTGGCGAGTTCTTCCTTCAGAACATCCGCTTCCCATGTGCCCAGCGCGGCCCGGAACTGGCCGTTGCCCTCCACGTACAGATGGCGCTCCCACAGCGCATCAGTGGGTTGTCGCCGGAAGTCGATCGACTCCGGCAGGTGCCACGGCACCTCGGCCGGTTCGGCCGTGGCGAGCCGCAACTTCTCGTAGTTGGCACGGCGATGCTCCTTGAGCTGGTAGATCGCCTTCTTGTGCTGGTCGTACAAGGCGTTGAAGGCCTGCTCGGCGCGCTTTTCCAATTCGCCCATCTGCGTGGGATGGCGCGCCAGCACGATGGCTTCCACCTTCACGTCTACCGCGTCGCGCTCGGCGTGGGCGCGCCAGTACTCCATTTGCAAGCCGTGGCTGAATACGCGGCCTGCCTCCTCAAACAGGCGGTCGATGTCAACGCTGGATGCCTCGATGCGATAGTCCGCTTGCGGCTCACTCACGCCGGTTCCGTTATGCACGGCCAGGGTTCGCAGGCCCACCTGCGTGATGGCGCGCGCCGCCGAATCGAATTCCCCGGTGGCCTTCAAAGTGGCCACGCACTCGGTCATCCACGCCACGATCTGCGCCTTGGCCTGGCCCCAGGCCTCGTCGTCGATCCCGTCGAGCGTCAAGCTGCGCGCCATGGCCATGTAGCGTCGCAGCGGGCTTTGCGCCCGCACGGCGCCCACGCGGTAAGTCACCAGGCCGTCCAAGGCGGCGAACAGGGCCTCGGTGCCCGCCCGGCGCTGGAGCACCACCAGCTCGCGACTGGAGCCCGTCTCGGCCGGCGGCACGTCCTCCTGGTTGTGCAGTGCGGCCACCACGTTTTGCACCGCCTGCGTGTCGAAGTAGGGCAGGAACAGATGCACATCGTTGAGCGCGGCATCTTTTTCGATGCGGCGCGCCAGCGGCGTGCGCACCATGCGGCCGAGCAACTGGGCAATGTAGGTGTGATCTTCCGCGCGACGGAAAGACATCATCACCTCGGC
>NZ_CALIND010000163.1:0-12813 GCF_938045175.1 uncultured Tepidimonas sp. | reverse complement strand
TGACGCTGGCGAGAAACGAACTGGCGATCCTGCTGAAGTGCGCGGCGTACAACGCCAAGCGGCTGGTCTGGCTGGTGCGCCATGACCCGTGCGGGTGTGCGCGATGAAGGCAGAGGTGCGCCCGCTGCAGCCTGCAAACGCAGTTTTGCAGGGCCTCGGGTGCCCGCCAAGGCGGCGATCACGGGGCCTGAGCGGCCCCGAGAACCCCGAACTGAACGACGCGAGCGCCCTCATGCCGGTTCAGCCTTCGGAAATGGGGTTATGCGAAGTGCCCTAAACCGAAACACCGTCACGTTGCTGTACTACGAGCGAGCGACCCGCGTTGATCTGGATGCCATCGATCGCCTGTGCACCCTGTTCAACGTGTCCGTGGGGGATCTGTTCGAGCACGTGCCCGGGAACGCCAGTCAAGCCGATTGACTTCGTCGGCGTGCGCCGCGCTGGACGTCGCTGGTTGCCGACGGAACAGTCTCAATGGGCCACGAGACCGATGGTCACGAAATGAAGCGAATCGAGCGGCCGTGGGCTACGGCTGGGCCACGGATGGGCCATGGCAAGGTCGCTTTTGAGGAGATGACCATCGGTCGACCGATGAGATCGGCGGCAGAATCGGCGTCGAAGCCGTCATCAATGGTCTAAAACTCGGGCATGACATCATCCCGGGATCTCATAAGTGCTTGATTTGGCGCGGCTGGCGGGGATCGAACCCACGACCTTCGGCTTCGGAGGCCGACACTCTATCCACTGAGCTACAGCCGCGTTGGGCACTGAGACCTGTCGTCAAATTTTCGTGCGTTGCCTGGACGACCACAGGCTTCGGAGGCCAACACTCTATCCACTGAGCTACAGCCGCACACAAAGAAAGCCACATTCTAGCAGGGCCGGCCATGCCGCGGGGGCACGGCCGCCGCGGGCTCGTTGACGCCGATATAATGCAAGGGTTTACCCATCGCCTGCCTAGAAGGGACACCATGAGCGAGCATGCGCACGACAGCCACACTGGCCCGATCAAAACCCCGAAGCAACTGTGGTGGACGGCCTTTTTCTCGTTCGTCGTCCCGGTGGCGTTGATCATCGGTCTCGTGTCGTACGTCACCCGCGACGCCAAGCCGCAGGCCGGCGTGGTCAACCCCGAGCTGGCAACCGCGCAGCGGATACAAAAAGTCGGCACGGTCGAGCTGCGCGACGCCAACCGGCCGTTGGCGGCCGGTGCAGACGTCTACAAAGCCCAGTGTGCGGCCTGCCACGACGCGGGGTTGGTCGGCGCACCGAAAATTGGCGACAAAGCCGCATGGGCGCCGCGCATCGCGCAAGGCTTCGATACCCTGGTGAACTCGGCCCTCAAAGGCAAAGGCGCCATGGGCGCGCAGGGCGGCGGCGCCTTCCGCGACATCGAGATCGCCCGCGCCGTGGCCTACATGGCCAACGAGGCTGGCGCCAACTTCCCCGAGCCGCAACCGGCACAAGAAAACGGCGCGGGCAAGTGACGCACGTGCGCGTGGCGCGCGCTCTTGGCTGACACAGCGTGAAACGCGTTCTGATACTCAATGGCCCCAACCTGAACCTGCTAGGTACCCGCGAACCCAGCGTGTATGGGGCCGATACGCTGGCCGACCTGGAGGCGCGCTGCCGCGCCCATGGCGAACGGCTGGGCGTGGCGGTCGAGTGCGTGCAGAGCAACCACGAAGGGGTCCTGCTGGATCACCTGCACGCGTGGGGGCAGCACTACCGCGATAGGCAGGCGGTCGGTGTGGTGTTCAACCCCGGGGCCTACACCCACACCTCGATCGCCCTGCACGACGCCATCAAGGGTGTGGCGCCCATGCCCGTGATCGAGGTCCACCTGTCCAACGTACACGCGAGGGAGCCGTTCCGGCACCATTCTTGGATCGCGCCGGTCGCGGCGGGCAGCATCATCGGCTTTGGGGTCGACGGTTATCTGCTGGCGCTCGACGCGCTGGCGCGGCGTAGGGCGGCGGGGCTGAGCACGTAGCCGTAGCGCGTCGCGAGTTCGGCAGCCTGGCACGGCTGCGGATTCCAAAGGCCGGACGCGACCGCATCGGCGGCCAGGTGCATGTCTTGGCTATGGACGATCCCGACCCCCAACGGCCCAGCCAAATACAGATAACCCGCTTCGTCGAGCCACGCGTCGTCGATCGTGGTTTCGACCCCCGTGTGGCTCACGACTTTCCCATCGGCGCTGACGCGCCACACCCACGGCGCCCGTTCGAGCTCGACGAACACTCGCTGTGGGCCGTTCTGAAAGTACCAACACCCGCGCTCGTCCGCAGCGTAGTTGCGCCCGATGAAGGCAATCAGCTTTTCGTGGCGCAGCTGCGCGCCGCGGCTCGCCGGTGTGGCCCCGGGACCGGCGAACGGCCCCGCCGCCTGGGCGGCTTCATCCCGCATCCACCAACGCCCACGCGCGTCCAACCCGAGCCAACCATAGCAGTCCGGCACGTTGGGCCACTTGGCCATGGCGGCTTTGACGATCTCGTCCATCGCTGCGTCTCTTTCTGCCCGGCACGGACGCCGAGCCTTCAGCGCCGCGATTGTGTCACGCCAGCGGTATTTGCGCTGCCCGCGCCAGCCACGGCAACACCTGCGCGGGCAGCGCCGCGACGTCGCCCCGCCAGTCGCCGGGTGCGATCGGTTCGACAAAGCCGACGTGACCACCCCGGGCGGGCTGCCATAGGTGCACGTCCGCGCTCACCTGCTGGGGCGTGGGCAGGCTGGCCGCGGGCACGAAGGGATCGTTGCGGGCATTGAGCACCAGGGTCGGCACGCGCACCGCGTGCAGGTGCGGCTTGGCGGAGGCGCGATGCCAGTAATCGTCCACGCCCCGAAAGCCGTGCAGCGGCGCGGTGAAGGCGTCGTCAAATTCGCGCAAGGTGCGCGCCGCCAAGGCGCGCTGCAGGTCGAACAGGCCGGGGTAGCGCGCGGCTTTTTCCTGCGCCTTGCGTCGCATGGTGCGCAAGAAATGGCGCGCGTACAGCAGGCGGTTCCACCCCTGGTCGATGGCCGCGCCCGCGGCCGCCAGATCGACGGGCGCCGAAATCGCCGCGGCGGCGCGCACCGTGGCCTTGGCGGACTCGCCTGCCTCTTGCAACCAGCGCAGCAACGCGTTGCCGCCCAGCGACACCCCCGCGGCCACACGCGGCAGCATCGGCCACTGCTGGGCGGCACGGGCCAGCATCCAGCCCACCTCCTCGTAGTCCCCAGAATGGTAGGCGCGAGGGGCCCAGTTCGGTTCGCCCGAGCAACCGCGAAAATGCGGCACGGCGATGCCCCAGCCGCGCTGCGTCGCCACCGCCGCGAACGCCCCCGCGTAGTGGCTCGCGGACGAACCCTCCAGTCCATGAAACAACACCACCAGCGCCACGGCGCCGGGGGGCACCGCGTGATCGACGTCGATGAAGTCGCCGTCTGGCGTGAGCCAGCGCGTGCGCCGCCAACGCACGGCAGTCGAGCCGCCTGCGCGGCCCCACAGCGCAGCACCAATCGTTTGCCAGTGGCCGTTGTGCTGCCACACCGGGGGCCGTGGCCAGTCGGTGGGCCACATCGCGCGCGCGTCAGCGCTTCTGGCGATATTTGCGCAACGCGGCGATCTGCGCCGCCATGATGGCGAGCTCCGACTGCGCCTTGGCCAGATCGACCTCGCTCTTGGCGTTTTTGAGCGCCTCTTCGGCCGCCTTGCGCGCCTCGTTGGCCTTGGCCTCGTCCAGGTCCTTGCCACGAATGGCGGTGTCGGACAGCACGGTCACGACCTTGGGCTGCACCTCCAGGATGCCCCCGGCGACGAAGACGAACTCCTCCTCGCCGTCGGCCTTCTCGATGCGCACGGCACCGGGCTTGATGCGCGTGATCAGCGGCACGTGGCCGGGCAGGATGCCCAGCTCGCCCGCTTCGCCGGGCAGCGCGACGAATTTGGCCGGACCGCTGAAGATCGACTCTTCGGCGCTGACCACTTCGACCTGTATCGTGTTCATCTCGACTCCTGTTCAATCACCGGGGGGCGCCGCGCCGACGACTCGGCCGCGACGACCGCACCCGGCGGGGCCGATCAGGCGGCCAGCTTCTTGGCCTTCTCGAAGGCGTCGTCGATGGTGCCGACCATATAAAACGCCTGCTCCGGCAGGTGGTCGCATTCGCCGTTGACGATCATCTTGAAGCCGCGGATGGTTTCCTTCAGCGGCACATATTTGCCAGGCTGACCCGTGAACACTTCCGCCACGTGGAACGGCTGCGACAGAAAGCGCTGGATCTTGCGCGCGCGCGCCACGATCAGCTTGTCCTCGGGCGACAGCTCGTCCATGCCCAGAATCGCGATGATGTCGCGCAGTTCCTTGTAGCGCTGGAGCACGGCCTGCACCGAGCGGGTCGTGGTGTAGTGCTCTTCGCCCACGATGTTGGGGTCGACTTGACGGCTGGTGGAGTCCAGCGGATCCACCGCGGGGTAGATACCGAGCGCGGCGATGTCGCGCGACAACACCACGGTCGCATCCAAGTGCGCGAAGGTGGTGGCGGGCGACGGGTCGGTCAGGTCGTCCGCAGGCACGTACACGGCCTGGATCGAGGTGATGGAGCCGACCTTGGTCGAGGTGATGCGCTCTTGCAGCTTGCCCATTTCTTCGGCCAGCGTGGGCTGATAACCCACGGCCGAGGGCATACGGCCCAGCAGCGCGGACACTTCGGTACCGGCCAGCGTGTAGCGGTAGATGTTGTCCACGAAGAACAACACGTCGCGGCCTTCGTCGCGGAACGACTCGGCGATGGTCAGGCCGGTCAGCGCCACGCGCAGGCGGTTGCCCGGCGGCTCGTTCATCTGGCCGTACACCATGGCCACCTTGGACTCGCTCAGGTTGTCGGCGACGACGACCTTGGACTCCATCATCTCGTGGTAGAAGTCGTTGCCCTCGCGGGTACGCTCACCCACACCGGCAAACACCGACAGACCCGAGTGCGCCTTGGCGATGTTATTGATGAGCTCCATCATGTTGACGGTCTTGCCCACGCCGGCACCGCCGAACAGGCCCACCTTCCCGCCCTTGGCGAACGGGCAGATCAAGTCGATCACCTTGATGCCGGTCTCGAGCAGCTCGGTCGAGGGCGACAGCTCGTCGTAGGCCGGCGCCTTGCGGTGGATGGAGCTGGTCAGCGACTGGTCGATGGGGCCGCGCTCGTCGATCGGCTGACCCAGCACGTCCATGATGCGCCCCAGCGTTGCCTTACCCACCGGCACGGTGATGGGCGCGCCCGTGTTGTAGACGGTCATGCCGCGGCGCAGGCCGTCGGACGAACCGAGCGCAATGGTGCGCACCACGCCGTCCCCGAGCTGCTGCTGCACTTCCAGCGTCAGCGGCGAGCCTTCCATTTTCAGCGCGTCGTAGACCTTGGGCATCTGGTCGCGCGGAAACTCCACGTCCACCACGGCGCCGATGCACTGAACGATCTTGCCTTGAACTTGAGCCATGATTGAAACCTTGTCGATAGGGAAAAGACGAGAGGGCGGACGGCGTCAGACGGCCGCGGCACCGGCGACGATCTCCGACAGCTCTTTGGTGATGCTGGCCTGGCGCGTCTTGTTGTAGACCAGCTTGAGCTCGCTGATCAGGTTGCCGGCGTTGTCGGTGGCGGCCTTCATGGCCACCATCCGGGCCGACTGCTCGGAGGCCATGTTCTCGGCCACCGCCTGATAGACCTGCGACTCGACGTAGCGCACGAGCAGCTCGTCGATGACGGTGGGCGCGTCGGGCTCGTAGATGTAGTCCCAGTCGTACGCGGCGTCACCGCCCTGCTCCAACTCGGCCGCCGTCAGGGGCAGCAGCTGCTGCACCACCGGCTCCTGCTTCATCGTGTTGATGAACTTGGTGTAGCACAGATAGACGGCGTTGAGCTTGCCCTGGGCGTAGGCGTCGAGCAGCACCTTGACCGGCCCGATCAGGCGCTCCAGGTGCGGCGTGTCGCCCAGCCCGGTGACGTGCGATACCACCGGCGCGCCGATGCGGTTCATAAAGCCGAAGCCTTTGTTGCCGATCGCCACCACCTGGGCCGTGTGGCCCTTGGACTGCAGCTCACGGAACTGATGGGTCACCGCGCGCAGCAGGTTGGTGTTGAGGCCGCCGCACAGGCCCTTGTCGGTCGTCACCACGATCATGCCACTGACGGTGGCATCCGGGTGTTCGACCATGAACGGGTGCACGTACTCCGGGTTGGCCCGGCTGAGGTTGGCCGCGATCTGGCGCACCTTCTCGCTGTACGGCCGGGCGGTGCGCATGCGCTCTTGCGCCTTGCGCATCTTGGAGGCGGCGACCATCTCCATGGCCTTGGTGATCTTCTTGGTGTTTTCCACCGACTTGATCTTGCCGCGTATTTCCTTGCCTGCTGCCATCGCTGCTCCTTGGAACGGTCCGCTGCCGGGCCGATCAGTAGGTGCCGGTCTGCTTGAAGGCGCGGATGGCGGCGTCGAGTTCGGCCTCGGCGTCCTTGTCCATGGCCTTCTGCGTCTCGAGCTTCGACAGCAACGCCGCGTGCTTGTCCTTCAGGTAGGCGTGCAGGCCGCTCTCGAAGGGCAGCACCTTCTTGACGTCGATGTCGTCCAGATAGCCCTTGTTGGCGGCGTACAGCGACGCGGCCATCAGGCTGATCGGCAGCGGGCTGTACTGCGGCTGCTTGAGCAGCTCGGTCACGCGCGCACCGCGGTCGAGCTGCTTCTTGGTCGCCGCGTCCAGGTCGGACGCAAACTGGGCAAACGCCGCCAGTTCGCGGTACTGCGCCAAGTCGGTACGAATACCGCCCGAGAGCGACTTGATCAGCTTGGTCTGCGCCGCACCACCGACGCGCGACACCGAGATACCAGCGTTGATCGCGGGACGGATGCCGCTGTTGAAGAGGTTGGTCTCGAGGAAGATCTGGCCGTCGGTGATCGAGATCACGTTGGTGGGCACGAAGGCCGACACGTCACCGGCTTGCGTCTCGATGATGGGCAGCGCCGTCAGCGACCCGGTCTTGCCCTTGACTTCACCGTTGGTGAACTTCTCGACGTACTCGGCATTGACGCGCGCCGCGCGCTCCAGCAGGCGGCTGTGCAGGTAGAAGATGTCGCCCGGGTAGGCTTCGCGCCCCGGCGGGCGGCGCAGCAGCAGCGACACCTGACGGTAGGCCACGGCCTGCTTGGACAGGTCGTCATAGATGATGAGGGCGTCTTGGCCGCGGTCACGGAAGTATTCGCCCATCGTACAGCCCGAGTACGGCGCGAGGAACTGCATCGCGGCCGACTCGGACGCGGATGCAGCCACGACGATGGTGTAGTCCATCGCCCCGTGCTGCTCCAGGGCCCGCACCACGCTCTTGATCGACGACGCCTTCTGACCGATGGCGACGTAGATACAGACCATGTTCTGGTCCTTTTGGTTGATGATGGTGTCAATGGCCACCGCGGTCTTGCCGGTCTGGCGGTCACCAATGATCAGCTCACGCTGGCCGCGGCCGATCGGCACCATGGAGTCGATCGCCTTGAGACCCGTCTGCACCGGCTGGTCCACGCTCTTGCGCGCGATCACGCCCGGCGCCACCTTTTCGACCACGTCGGTCAGCTTGGCGTTGATCGGGCCCTTGCCATCGATGGGGCGGCCCAGCGCGTCGACCACGCGGCCGATCAGCTCGGGGCCCACCGGCACTTCCAGAATGCGGCCGGTGCACTTGACGGTGTCGCCCTCGGAGATGTGTTCGTATTCGCCCAGGATCACGGCGCCGACCGAGTCACGCTCCAGGTTCAGCGCCAGGCCAAAGGTGGGCTGGCCATCCTTGCCGGCGGGAAACTCGAGCATTTCGCCCTGCATGGCGTCCGACAGGCCGTGGATGCGCACGATGCCATCGGTCACGGACACGACGGTGCCCTGGTTGCGCACGTCGGTCGACGGGGCCAGCCCTTCGATGCGGGACTTGATCAGTTCGGAGATTTCAGCGGGATTGAGTTGCATGACGCTTTCCTTTTCGGAGGTTCGACTTCAGGCGTTGGGCCAGCCGTCAGGCCGTCAGCGCCACACGCATGTGTTCCAAGCGGGCCTTGACCGAGGTGTCGAGGACTTCATCGCCCACCACCACGCGCACCCCGCCGATGAGCTCGGGGCGCAGCTGCACGTGCAGCCGCAGCTGGCGGCCAAACCGCCGCTCGAGCACGCCTTGCAGCTCGGCCAACTGCGCCGCATCGATGGGGAAGGCGCTCTCGACGGTGGCATCGGCCACGCCGCGCTGCGCGTTGACGCGCTCGCGGAACTGACGCGCGATCTCGGGCAGCGCCGCGACACGGTCGTTGTCGATGACGGTGCGCAGAAAACGACGGCCGATCTCCGGCAGCGGCGCCTTCATCACACCCGTGATGACGTCGAACACCTGATCCGGGCGGACCTTGGGGTCGGCGGCAAAGGCCGCGAGTGCCGGCTCGGCCGCGATGGCGGCCAGTTCATCGAGCCATTCACAGGCGTCGCCCGCCTGCGCGCCAGCGGCCTGGAACAGCGCTTCGGCGTAGGGTCGTGCAATGGTGGCAAGTTCGGCCATGGTTCAACCTTCGGACGCGCGGGTCGTTGGGGGTCAGAGTTCGGTCTTGAGGCGCTGCAGCAGCTCGGCATGCACGCCCGCGTCGACCTCGCGCCGCAGGATTTGCTCGGCACCCTTGACGGCCAACAGCGCCACCTGCTCACGCAGCGCTTCGCGCGCCTGGACGGCTTGCTGCTCGGCCTCGGCCTTGGCCGCGGCGATGATCTTGGCGGCTTCTTCGGCCGCGCGCGCCTTGGCTTCTTCGATCGTGGCCTGGGCGCGGCGCTCGGCGTCGGCCAGACGGGCCGCGGCTTCGTTGCGCGACTGCACCAGCGCATCCTCGACACGCTTGTTGACCACGGCGAGCTCGGTCTTGGCCTTTTCGGCGGCGGCCAGACCTTCGGAAATCTTTTGCGCACGCTCGTCCAGCGCCTTGGCGATCGGCGGCCACACGAACTTCATCGTGAACCACACCAGGATCGCAAAGACGATGGCCTGCGCAAAGAGGGTTGCATTGATGTTCATCGCAACGCCTTTCGGATGGAGTGCGGGGTGGGCAGCGAGAGACTGATGCCGGGTTCGATCGGCGTGCACTCGGGGCTTGACGCGCCCGAGCGCACCCTTCCTCACCGCAGAACGATCAGATCGCGAACGGGTTGGCGAACGCGAACAGCAGCGCGATGGCCACGCCGATCAGGAAGGCCGCGTCGATCAGACCGGCCAGAATGAACATCTTGGTCTGCAGATCGTTCATCAGCTCGGGCTGACGAGCGGAGGACTCGAGGAACTTGCCACCCATCAGGGCGATGCCGATCGACGCGCCGATGGCACCCAGACCGACGATGATGCCGCAAGCCAGAGCAACGAGACCCAGAATGTTTTCCATGATGGTTCCTTTTGGAGGTTGAGAGGAAGGTTTAGGGGAAAAACGAACCGTCAGTGCGCATCATGCGCCTGACCCAGATAAATCAGGGCCAGCATCATGAAGATGAACGCCTGCAGGGTGATCACGAGGATGTGGAAGATGGCCCACACCGTGCCCGCGATCAGGTGTCCGACGAAGAGCAGGCCACCCGTGAACGACAGCGCGGCGAAGCCACCGAGCAGCGCGATCAGCATGAAGACCAACTCACCCGCGAACATGTTGCCAAACAACCGCATGCCGTGGGACACCGTCTTCGCCACGAACTCGATCATTTGCATCAGGAAGTTCACCACACCCAGCAGCAGCGCCCAAAACGGGTTCTTGCTGGTGCCAAACGGCGCGGTGACCAGCTCGTGCGCCCAGCCACCCAGGCCCTTGATCTTGATGTTGTAGTACAGGCACATCAACAACACCGACACCGACAGCCCCAGCGTGGTGGACAGGTCGGCGGTGGGCACCACGCGCAGGTAGTCGGGGTAGCCCAGCGCCGGGCCCACGGCGTGCCAGATGGCCGGCAGCAAGTCCACCGGCAGCAGGTCCATGGCGTTCATGAAGAAGATCCACACGAACACCGTCAGCGCCATGGGCGCGATGACCCTGCGGCTGGCGGCGTTGTGAATCACACCTTTCGCTTGCGTCTCGACGAGCTCGACGAGGATTTCGACCGCGGCCTGGAAGCGCCCCGGCACCCCGGCGGTGGCGCGGCGCGCGCCCAACCACAACAGCCACACGCCCAGCAGCCCCGTTAGCACGGAAAACACCACCGAGTCGATGTTGATCACCGAAAAATCGACGATGAAGCCTTGCTTCTGGTTGGTCAGGTGAACCAGGTGATGCCGGATGTACTCACCCGCGGTCGGTGCATGTCCTTCTGCTGCCATTCGTCATCCCATTCCAGTTTCGTCAAACCTTACGCCCGCCCTCGCGCCGTTGGCCGCACCGCCCAGGCCAGCCAGTACGACTTGAGGACCACCACCAGCCCGGCCACCAGGCCCAGCCAGCTCAGGTCCGGGATCCAGCGCGGCGCCGACCACAGCATGGCCAGCGTCAACAACACCTTGACCCCTTCCCACCATAACCAACCCGCCAGCGACGCCCGCGCCACACCGGGCGCGGCACGCTGCAGCCAACGCGTCAGCGCGCTGGATGTCATGCCCCACGCCATGGCCGCGGACGGCAGCACGACACACAGCCCGCCGTATGCCACCGACGCCACCATCGACGTGCCGCCCATGCCAGCCCACACGCCGACCCCAGCCACGCCCGCCGCCAACACGGTCAGCGCGACCTGCCACGCTACCACCCGCCACACCGACGGCGCGGAGTACCGCGCGCGCCATTCACGAGCCTCTTCGGGCGTCAAGGGCTTGCAATCCAGCGCATCATCCCCATCTTCGACCTCATCCCACCCGTTAGCCGCAGCCAATCCCGCCTTGCGGGGCGACACCCTTGCGGACGACTCGGGATCCAAAGAGGAATCGGAACGTTGCGCTGACACTGCCAAACCCGCGATGATCGACACTTCGCATGACGTGCGCCTGACAGCGGACGCGGCACCAGCTGGGCTTGTGGCCACGCTGGCAAAGCTCCTTATTATAGAGGCAAACCCCAACCAACGATTCGCCACCGCATGCACGACGCCAAACCGCTGCTCGATTTCCCCTGCCACTTCCCGCTCAAGGTGATGGGCGCGCACGCCGAGGGCTTCGCCGAGGCCATGGCGCACGTCGCACGGCAGTTCGACCCCGACTTCGACGCCACCACCATCGAACGGCGCGCAAGCCGCGGTGGGCGCTACCTGGGCCTGACACTCGTGGTGCGCGTGACCTCGCGCGAGCAGCTCGACGAGCTCTACCGCACGCTCACCACCCACCCCATGGTGCGGGTGGTGCTGTGATCGTGCGCGCACTCGGGTGCGTGCCCTACGCCCCGACCTACGAGGCGATGCAGGCGTTCACCGCGCAACGCCAGCCCACCACCCCGGATGAGCTGTGGCTGTGCGAACACCCCCCGGTCTTCACCCTGGGGCTGGCGGCCCAGCGCGAACACCTGCTGTCCCCGGGCGACATTCCGGTGGTGGCCACCAACCGCGGCGGGCAGGTCACGTACCACGGCCCGGGGCAAGTGGTCGCCTACCCGCTGATCGACCTGCGCCGCGCGGGCTACTTCGTCAAGGAATACGTGCACCGGCTGGAGGAGGCGGTCATCCGCACCCTCGCCGCGTGGGGCGTGACCGGGCACCGCGTGGCGGGCGCTCCGGGTATCTACGTGCGGCTGGATGATCCGTTTGCGCACGCCGCCCTGACCGGCCCCCGACCAGGTGGGGACCCGTTCGCCGGTCTGGGCAAGATCGCGGCGCTGGGCATCAAGGTGCACCGCCACTGCACCTACCACGGCGTCGCGCTCAACGTGGCGATGGACTTGAGCCCCTTTTCCCGTATCAACCCTTGCGGTTACGCGGGCCTGCGCACGGTTGACCTTGCTACCATTGGGGTGCCCGCGTCGGTGTCCGCCGTGCAGGCGGAACTGGCCCAACAACTGCAAGCGCTCCTCGCGCCGCGCTGCTGAATGCGGCAGCGAGTGCGCCGCGCGCCTGCCGAAATCGCCCCATGAATACCCCGACCGCCACCCCCACCGCCACCGCCTACGACCCGAGCGCCAAGCAAAAGAGCGCGGCCAAGACGATGCGCATCCCGATCAAGGTCGAGGCGGCACCCGCGCTCAAAAAGCCGCAGTGGATCCGCGTCAAGGCGGGCAGCCCCACCACGCGCTTCTACGAGATCAAGGACATCCTGCGCGCCAACAAGCTGCACACGGTCTGCGAGGAAGCCTCCTGCCCCAACATCGGCGAGTGCTTTGGCAAGGGCACGGCCACCTTCATGATCATGGGCGACAAGTGCACGCGCCGCTGCCCGTTTTGTGACGTCGGCCACGGCCGCCCCGACCCGCTGGATCCAGAAGAGCCCGAAAACCTGGCGCGCACCATCGCGGCGCTGAAGCTGCGCTACGTGGTCATCACCAGCGTCGATCGCGACGACCTGCGCGACGGTGGCGCGGCGCACTTCGTCGCCTGCATTCAGCGCGTGCGCGCGCTGTCACCGGCCACGCGCATCGAGATCTTGACGCCCGATTTTCGCGGCCGCGACGACCGCGCGCTGGAGATCCTGCGCGCCGCCCCCCCCGACGTGATGAACCACAACCTGGAGACCGTGCCGCGCCTGTACAAGCAAGCACGCCCGGGGTCGGACTATGCGTTCAGCCTGAACCTGCTGCGCAAGTTCAAGGAACGCTTTCCGCACATCCCGACCAAGAGCGGCCTGATGGTGGGCTTGGGTGAGACCGACGAGGAA